>JAGAFQ010000012.1 GCA_017612495.1 Clostridia bacterium | reverse complement strand
CCGAAACCGCGAGGGGGTGTTAAAAAACGAGTTTTTTAACACCCCCTTTTTTATTAAATTTCGATTTGCCGTTATCGCCTATCGCCGCACTTGTTATGGGATCATTTGCCGCTGCAAAAAAGCCCGCAGGAAACCTGCGGGCTTAAAACACATTTATCTGTTTTTGAGTTGGAAGTCGAATTCTTCCATATATGCTTTTTCTTTGTCGGTGAACTTGCGAAGAGTGTTGATCGTTTCGCCGCCGTGGAACTTGCGGTCACCGATATCCTCAGTGGTACCCATAACGGTAACGTTGAGCTGACGATGACGTGCTCTTACGTGGTCCCAGTCGATGAAATAAACGTGAGCGAATTCGCCGCCGTCAAGTTTGCCGTCTTTGATGGTCATGGTCTCGCTGCGGCCGAAGAATACCGAACGGAGGTGGCCGTCGGTGTTGTAGCTCGTGTAGTTGCCGGGCTCGTCAACGTATCTGCCGAACTGTGCGTGGATCGGACCGGGATGACGGTATTGACCTTCTTCTGCGAAATCGGGGATCATCTTGCGCATGATATCAAGAAGATCGTGCTGTAAGAATTCGAGATCGAAAGAATCGATATCGTGTGAGCATTCCTGGATCATAACAGAGCAGGTGGTGTGGTGAGAAGCGATGCAGACAGTGCCGTTCTTAACGCCCGACTCTTTGACGATTTCCATGACCTCTTTCGAGACGTCGTGGAAAGTGGGGATCCAACCGCGTGATTGGAGTTCGAGTTCTTTTTGATATACTTTAAATTCCATTGTAAAAAATCCTCCGTAAAATTACGTCTTTTCAGACTATTTGCCTGTATGCTTCAAGTATAAGATTTTAACGGCGAAAAGTCAACAGATTTTTCAAATTTAGGTATATTATTCCCTTTCGTATTGATTTTTTTCATATCCTAATATATAATTATAGCGTTAAATATGTAAAAACACAAAGGAGTCTATCAAACAATGAAACCAGAAGCATTGAAAGCCGCTATGGACGCTTATGACATCGAAGCTCAATGCATTCGCGAAATGGCTGAATTTGTTGACGAAAAACAGTTTTCAAAAGCTGTTGAAGCGCTCGCAAACGCCACACGCATTGCATCCTCGGGCTGCGGACATTCCGGCATTATCTGCCAGCACTTTGCACATCTTATGTGCTGCATCGAACGTCCCGCACGTTTCATCTCGCCTGCCGAAGCAGTTCACGGCGCTACCGGATATCTCCAAAAGGGAGACGTTATGGTATTCGCATCGCGCGGCGGCAAGACCAAAGAACTTTTGCCGATACTCGATATCTGCAAAGCAAAAGGCGTCACCGTTATCACCGTGACTGAAAACCTTGAATCTCCCTTGGCGCAGGGCGCAGATATAGTCTTAAAGCAGCACGTCAACCGCGAGACCGACAAATATAACTGCCAGGGCACGACCTCGACTACCGCCCTTTGCATGATCTTCCATGCTTTGCAGGCGGCTCTTATCGAAGAGACCGACTACAAGAGTGAGCAGTTCGCGCTCATACATCCCGGCGGAGCAGTCGGCGAACGTCTTAACAAGAAATAATTTTATAAAGAGGATATAAAAATGAAAAGACCTATAAGAACACCTTATTTTGAGATCGGCACCAAGAACTACGTTTACGGCGATGAGCTTTTGGAACTTGCGAAATACGCAGACAAGCTCGCAGAGAAGTATGACATCGATATTCTTTTCTTCTGCCCCGCAGTCGAGATCCACAGAGTTGCCGAAAACACCAAAAACCTTTTTGTAATGTGCACGTATATGGATACTCTCCGTCCCGGAAGAGGCTGTGCGGATATCCTGCCCGAAGGCGTTAAGGCGGCAGGTGCCTGCGGCATCATGATCAACCACTGCGAAAAGCCGATGAGCCTTCCCCAGATGAAGAAGACGATCGAGCGTGCAAGAGAACTTGATATGTATGTATTCGCCTGCGCCGATACACTCGACGAAGCAAAGGCGATAGCAAACCTCCACCCCGACATCATCAACCCCGAGCCTTCCGAGATCATCGGCGGCGGCAACGGCTCAAGTCCCATGGCTTACGTCAAAGCCTCCATCGACGTCATCAAGGCTATCGACCCCAACATCATGGTCGAGCAGGCGGCAGGCATCACCTGCGGCAAAGAGGTATATGATTTCATTATGGCAGGCTCCGAAGCAGCAGGTGCCGCATCCGGCATTATGAATGCAAAAGACCGTTTCGCCACGATGGAAGATATGATCGCCGCTACAAGACGCGCCGCAGACGATCTCAAAAAGCAGGCGTAAACTTCCCTTTACAACCGCCGTAGGCGCTTATCGCCGACCGTAAATTATTGACGGCTCGCCTGATATGAGTTTTTACGGCGGCAAAGCTTCAAAAACGAATTCAATTAAATTTTTACCCCGTCAATTGCAAAACTGTTTTGAAAAAGCAAATATTGAATGAAATCCGTTTTTATGGCGGCTCTGCCGCCGTAAAAACTCCTTTTTGGCGAGCAGAGCGAGCTCTCGCGCCGAGGGGAGCCCCAAAATTCAGTTTTTGGGGCGGCGATATGCGCGAGTTCCAATTGTAAAACGAAGTTTTACAATTGACAAAAATTTTTACAATACAAGGAGATAAAAAATGGTTTACAGAGAAGAATTAAAATTGCAGTCCCGCGACCGCGCAGTATCTTTCCACGATATCACAGCGCAGGTCAAAGAGATCGCCGCACGCAGCAAAATGAAAAACGCTATCTGCGTTGTATATTCACATCACACCACCTGCTCGGTAATAACCCAGGAATGTGCATTCGATATGTCGATGACCGGTCTTGAAACCTTGCAGCAGGACCTCGTCAACGTCTTTGAAAAATGGATACCCACCTGCCGCTATGAAGGTATGTATCTGCATCCCGGACGCAAAGCCCTTGACTTTGCAGAGTCTGTCGGCGAAGACAATTTCGGTTGCCACAACACCGATGCCCACCTCCGTTCATCCATCATCGGCAGAAACGTGACCGTTGTTATGGCTGACGGCGAGCTCGACCTCGGCGAATTCGGCAGAGTTCATTTCATCGACTGGGACCAGACCCGTGCACGCAAGCGCACAGTTCAGGTAATGCTCATCGGCGAATAAAATTATGGGCATCGCAAATGCGGTGCCCATATTAATTCATGAGAAAGCTTATGTTTTTTGACGTTTTATCACTCATCGGCATCATCATCGGCTTGGCGCTGCTTATCGTTTTGGCATTCAAAGGCCATTCGATAATCTGGTGCGCTCCGCTCTGTGCCGTCATCGTTGTGCTTTTCTCACTGCCCGCAGGTCTCGGAGAAGGAAACAGCGTTTTATCATCTTACATAGTTGACTTTATGTCCGGTGTCGGAAATTACGTAAAACAATGGTTCCCCGCGTTCTTCCTCGGTGCCGTGTTCGGCAAGCTTATGGACGTCACCGGCGCCGCACGTTCTTTGGCAGATGCGCTCGTAAAGCTCGTCGGCAAGAAATTCGCCCTCTTGGCAGTAGCGCTTCCATGCATGCTTTTGACCTACGGCGGCGTTTCGCTTTTCGTTGTGGTATTCGTTATGTATCCTATGGGATATGCGATCTTCCGCACGGCTGACATCCCGCGTAAACTTCTGCCCGGCGCCATCGCATACGGCGCTTTCGGCATCACGATGACTTGTATTCCCGGCACACCGTAGATACAAAACATCATCCCCACAAAATATTTCGGCACAACGGCAGCTGCGGCGCCTCCGCTCTCGATAATCGCCATACTGCTCATCGGCGTTCCCGGTTATCTCTATCTTATGTGGAGAATAAACAGCGAACGTAAAAAAGGTCTTCATTTTGAAGAAGACCCCAAATTCCGCGACGTGAGCGCCGGCGAAAGCTATTCAAAATGGCATTTCATAACGGGCGTCATTCCGATAGTCGCCGTTATCGTTTCTCTCAATTTCATAAATTGGAGAAAGATACTCTCATGGACTGAAGAGGCAGTCAGCGCAAGTGACGAAACGAATTACAAGCTCGTCATCTCGCTTCTCATCGCAATAGCACTTTGCTGCGTTTTGAATTTGAAGCGTTGCAGAAAACTCATTTTTGAGGCGATAAACGACGGCTCGCAAAGCTCACTTGCCGCAATTATGAACACATCCTGCGCCGTCGGTTTCGGCAATGTCGTTAAGACCGTCACCGGTTTTGAACTGCTCAAGACCGCAGTTCTCAGCATCCCCGGCAACGTTCTTATTTCAGAAACGATCGCTATGAACGTGCTTTGCGGCGCGACAGGCTCCGCTTCCGGCGGTCTTACCATAACCCTTGATGCGCTCGGAAAAGAATATCTTGCAAGAGCGGCAGCCCAGGGCATCTCGCCCGAAGCGCTCCACCGCATCGCATCGGTCGCATCCGGCGGACTTGACACCATGCCGCACAACGGCGCGGTCATCACCCTTTTGGCAGTTTCAAACTGCACGCAGAAAGAATCATTTCTCGATATGTTCGTGACCGTCGGCATCATTCCCCTTTTGGCATCTCCCATTCTTGCCCTCATCGGCGGCATCATCGCATAAGACAAGAGGTAAACAAAAACACCTTCAAAGATAAAAGTCCACGGGTTGATAAGACAGTTTTTGCTAAAAAAGCACCTGCTGAGAAGGAAAAGATAATTCCTTTTCAGCAGGTTTTTTTATTTTTGTCCTACACTTTTGCAAGCAGGGAAAATATCTATATTTTCCGAATGAAGTCGCTGACGCTAATGAAGTCACTCGCTTTGCTCGTTAATGAAGACGGTGCTTCGCACCTAATGAAGCGAAGACGCCCTCATTTCTCCTGTTCTCCCATTTTCATTCCTCCACTCGCGAAGCGTCTTCATTCCTTCATTAGCCCATTAGGGCGTCTTCATTTTCGGCGCGTGACAGCGAGAATTCAAAAAACATCCTTATCAATACGCGCCGAATATCTTTGAAGGTGTTTTTTTATTTTTTGATGATATAGCCGTTATTATCTTTATTGCGAAAGATCGCAGAAGAATAATATTCCGTCATCGCCGAAACGAGATATTCGATATCGCGGGCGCCGGCAGATTCCATACACGAGTGCATGGCAAGCTGCGGCAAGCCGATGTCAACGGATTTTATCGAGACCTGCGTATTTGAGATATTGCCGAGCGTTGAGCCTCCGGGCAGATCGGAACGGGGCGAATGAAGCTGATAGGGCACGTTTGCGCGCTTGCATATCTGCGAGAACACTCCCCACGACACGGCATCGGTCGACATTCTCTGATTTGCATTCGTCTTTATGACAACGCCGTGATTCATTTTCAGCGTGTGGTTTTTATCATAAAATTCGGGATGATTCGGGTGGATGCAGTGCGAGTTGTCGCACGATACCATAAATCCGTTTGAGACCGCGCGGCGATAGTCCTCGGCACCGAGCCCGAGTTTTTCGCACACTCTTATCAGCGTATCGTAAAGGAAAGTGGAATCGGCGCCCTGCTTTGTGGCACTGCCGACCTCCTCATTATCGAAAACGCAGAAAACTGGCATCACACCGTCAAAGTCGCTTGCCGCGCAAAAGCCTTTGAGCGTGCCGAAAACGCCCATCAAATCGTCAAGATGCGGAGCGATTATCATATCGTTGACCTCGCAGCCGCGCATCGGATTATAGAGCATCAAATCATAAGAAACAAGATGATCCATATCGGTATTTGCAAGCGCACAGAGGTCTTTTTTGAATGTAGAAGCATTATCGGAGGTCGAATAGATCGGCACCATATCGGTCGCCGCGTTAAGTTTTGCCCCATCGTTTACAGAGCGGTTCATGTGTATCGCAACGTTGGGAATGATGAGGCACGGTCTCTTAAAATCGACAAGGCGCACATCGATGCCGTCATCAGTCATAACGCTCACTCTGCCGGCAACGGAAAGCGGACGGTCAAGCCAGCTCGAATAGATCGAGGGTGAATTCTGACCCGTTATTATCCTTAAAAAATTGCCGTTGTCTTGCTCGGCGTTCGGCTTGATAAAAAAGGTCGGAAAATCGTCGTGCGATGCACTTATCATAAATGAATGTACGGCACTTGCAGGTACTCGGAACGCAATGATCGAAGAATGGTTGCGCGTGACAAAATATTTTTTTCCGGGTACGATCTCCCATTTTTCGCCCTCGCAAAGCTTTGTATATCCGAGATCGGAAAGCATATCGGATATGTGCGCTACGGTATGAAACGGCGTGGGACAAGCTTCAATAAAATCAAAAAGTTCTTTATTCATATAAAACTCCGTTATAATTTTTACAAATACAGTTTATCACAGAGTAAAAAACTTATCAAGCATTTACGGTAATTAAACGGATAAAAGAGCGCAAAAAAAGACCGCAGATTTCTCTGCGGTCTTTTAGCTCTATTCAAGAGTTAGTAGGGGATATCGAGAACAGTTACGGGAACTGCAATGATCGTAGAACCGTCGATGAAGAGTGCATAGTCACCGGTACCGAATTTTCTTGCGAAGGATGCAAGATACTTCGAGGTCGTGTCGGTAGCATTGGGCTTCGTGAGGTTAGCGCCGCCGTGTTCAGTAACAACGTTATTGAGCATATCGTCGTCATTGACAGCGAGTACCCACTCATCGTCGCCTGCAGCTGCTTCATAAGCCTTAACGTTATTGAAAAGAACGTTTGCAGCAATTACGTTACCGTCTTCATCTTCAACAGTACCGTATGCAGCCATTCTGTCGTAGTTTGCAGCGTTCCAATAAGTGATTTCAGCGTAGGGGAAGAAGCAAGCCAAGTCAACGTCAGAAGCTTTGCCGATTACGTAACCGCTTTCGTCGATAGCGTAAACGGTGTTGGAGTTAACTACCTGACCTTCTACAACGAAGGAGTAAGTGCCGAAGCTGTGGTTAACAACGACCTTGTCAAGTCTTACGCCGCTCTTGAAATCGAATACATCGGTGTATGCGATCGAACCGTCATCATAGACTTCGGTCTGATTAGCATCATTTACATAAACGTAGCTGAAGGTGAGAGGCATACCGGTGATGGTAGCGCCTTCGCCGAGGTGAATGTAAATGTAGTCGAAATAAGGATTAGCAGTGCTTGAGGTTACGCCGGAGCATACATAATAGTCAACACCGGTGAACGTTACGTTCTTGAGTTCGCCCTGATATGTCATGAAGCCATATTCATCGCTGTAAACGAGAACGGTAGAAACGGTGTGAGTATAGAGCTGACGGAATGCAGCTTCTCTGGTAGCCCAGTCGGTCCACTGTTCTTTGTTAAGAGAGAGTCTCATAACGCCTTCGGAGTCGAAGGAGATAGTACCGGGAGCTACTTCGGTAGCATATACATAGTAACCGCCGTAGATAGAATCGGTGAATACCGTACCCTGATATGCTCTGCCGCCCATAACGAGCTTAGCGGGATCCTTGATGTCTTCCATTTTAGCAGTCGTGAGGTAGAGGTTACCTGCAACGTCTGTTGTATATTTGAAGAGGTCTTCGCCGCGAGTGAAGTTAGAACGAATGTAGTTGTAGAGAGTCCAGAAACCTGCTGCAGAACCATTGTATCTTACAGTGTCAACAGCGACAACGTTGAAGAGTTTACGTGTAACAGCACCGTTGGTAGCCTTTTCGTAAGCGTAGATCTTAACGCCCTTGGTGTAATCCTTGTTGTAAAGATCATCACCAAAAGGAACAAGTGCATCGAATACAACAGGATATTGGTTCTTAGGATTGGTAAGACCGAGCTTGTAGATATCGAGGATGTTATCGCCATCAGCGATGAACTTTTCGGTCTGGCCTACAGCCCAGATCTTAACGTTGGTAGCGTCATTGCCATAGAACTTGGCGTATGTGGTAGCATAGTCAGCATTTCTTACGTTTTCACCGATGTTGTATGCCTTGCCATCGATAGTGATGGTGTTCATACCTGCATGGCTTACATAACCGCTCTGCTCAGGAAGAACCTTAGCAACGGTAAGAGTATCGTAATAGTAGTTGTATGCTGCGATGATATACTTGTTAGCAGAAACTGCTTCGCCAGCGAGTTTGATCCAATCCTTTGCTTCTCTGTTGCTTGCGCCGAGGATTTCGTCGCCGAGCTTGAAGGTGTGGAGGGTCTTGCCGTTGGATGTCGTCTGTTTATCGGTGTACTGACCATACTTGTAGGTCATAAGGAATACACGGTCAACAAAACCGTCGTGGTTATCGTCGATAACTTCAGCGGTGTAGTAGAGAGGCATTTCGCCTGCTACTGCGAATTCGTTGATGATATCGCCTTCATAGAACTTGTCGTAGAAGTAACCGCTATTAGCGTCGTAGATAACAACGTAGGGGCATTCGTCGGTTACGATGGTCTCGCCGAGGTTGTCGAGATATACGCTGTCTACATCGTAGTATTCATCGGGGTTATAAGCCTGACCGTTGATGATGATGTTACCGGTGAGTTCACCGTCTTCGGTTTCGAGCTCGATAGCGCCGTCAGCTTCAGTGAGAACTGCGAAATCAGCGGGAACGAGTTCGATGATCTCAGCGCCGTTCTTCGAGGTGTACATTTCGAAAGAAATTCCGAAATATTCATCAGCGGTAGCGCCTTCGGGAAGGAACTTTTCGAACTGGTCAACAGCGAAGTACCAGAAATCGTCACCGTTAGCATAGCCGTCGTCGCTGTAGGTAGCAAGAACTACGTAGTCTTCCATACCCTGAACCTTGTCGATATTGTAATATTCGTAGGGGTTCATGATGTAAGAAGGAGTCTTAACGAGCATTACTTCTTGAGCGCCAAGACCGAAAACCTGTTCAGCGATCGTGAATCTAAAAGAACCATCGATAGCTGAGTAGATAGCGGAGTTGATGCAGGGAGCGAAGAGCGCGTTGTAAACGAGCTGAGCCATTTCGCCTCTGGTGATTGCCCTCTTGTAGTTAACGAAGAAGAGGTTGTCTTCGAGGTGAAGATCTGCGCCTGCGTTGATATATCCTTCAGGATATGTGAGAAGCGGATTGCCTGCAACGTCGAAGCCGTAGCCGAGTGCACGAACAAGCAATGTGATGGCGTCCTGAACGGTGATGTTGCCGTTAGGATTGAAGAGGGTCTGCTCTTCGTTGATACCCTTGATAAGACCGTGAGCGAAAGCGTAGTTGATAGCGCCTGCGCACTGACCTTCATCATCAGTGATATCTTTGAAAGTGGTTTCGTTCTTGCTCTTGGTCCATACATCGTTATCAGTAATGCCTGAAACGAGTTTGGAAGCAAAAACGGTCATCTGCCATCTGGTAAGATTACCATCAGGATTGTAGTTGCCGTCAGAACCGCCGGAAACAATTCCGATAGCCTGGAGCGCCTGGATAGCCCACGCATAATCACTGGTAGCTGCATCTGCAAGTACCGGAGCTTGTGCGGAGGTTGTGATTACTGCACCGAGAAGCATAAGCATTGTCAGTGCGAGTGCAAGAAATTTTTTAAAATTTCTCATTAGGTTTGCCTCCTGTAAAAAAATTATAATTTTTTCGCAGAAAGAAATACGATATCTTGACCGTATCTTTCTTACAATGCTATCATAAATGATAATCTTTTCTTTTGCAATAGATTTTGCGTTTTGTAACATTATTGTAACATCCGTTGTAACAACATATAGTTTTTCGCCGCATTTTCTCCTTATATATAATGTAACTGTCAATTGCAAAACTGTTTTGAAAAAGCAAATATTGAATAAAATCCGTTTTTATGGCGGCTCTGCCGCCGTAAAAACTCCTTTTTGGCGAGCAGAGCGAGCTCTCGCGCCGTGGGGAGCCCCGAAATTCAGTTTTTGGGGCGGCGATATGCGCGAGTTCCAATTGTAAAACAGTCGTCTTTTTAATCATACTTTCGTTTTGCCCGCAAGCACGTTTTTGTAGTCCTCATAATTGCGGCGCAAAAGCGCAGATGTATCAAGCCCGTAAGGGCATTTTGCTTTGCATCTGCCGCAAGACGTGCATTTTTCGATCTGCGCCATTTTCTTCTGTCCCGCCTCCGATAAATGCTCGGCGGAGGGCGAGCGGCGCAAAAGCAGCGACATTCTCGCGCAGTTGTTTATCTCTATTCCCTGCGGGCATGGCATACAATATCCGCAGCCGCGGCAAAAATCGCCCGAAAGCGCTTTTTTGTCAGCCTCGATGATGCGCCTTATCTCGTCGTTCATTCTCGGCGGATCATTATTATATGATAGAAATTCGTCAAGCTCGCTCTCTCTTTGCACTCCCCATATCGGCAAAACGTTGTCGTATGGCACAAAGAACGCATAAGCGGCGGCGGAATGAGTGATGAGCCCGCCGCAAAGTGCTTTCATGGCGATAAAGCCCATGCCGTTTTCGCGGCATTTATTTACAAGCTCGAGTTCTTTTTCGCCCGAAATATATGAAAACGGGAACTGCAAGGTCTCATAGAGTCCCGAATCTATCGCCTCGTGCGCAACAGAAAGGCGGTGATTTGTGATTCCGATATGGCGTATCTTTCCCTCTTTTTTGAGTCTTTGCGCCTCTTCATAAAGTCCCGTGCCGTCACCGGGCTTCGGGCAAAACGCGGGATTATGGAATTGATATATATCGATATAGTCGGTTTTCAGTTCTTCGAGCGATCTTTCAAAGTCGCGCCGCATATCGAAAACGTTATCAGCCCCCGTCTTCGTGGCGATGACAACGTTTTCTCTTATCCCCTCAAAGGCGATGCCGAGCTTATGCTCACTGTCGGAATAAGCCCTTGCGGTATCGAAAAACCTGACTCCGCTTTCATAAGCTTTTAGGATGAGCCCCTTTGCGGCATCGTCGGATATTCTCTGTATCGGCAATGCGCCGAAACCGTTTTTGGGTACCTCGATACCCGTTTTTCCGAGTATGGCCTTATCCATTTTCCGCCTCACGTTTCAATTTATTTTTTAGGAAAGACACATTCAAATTCTTCAAGCACGACCGAATGATCGGGCAAAAACTCGATGCCCTCCTCCGCACACTCGTCAGAGAAGACCTTTGTGTGCACGTCCCTCCAATATCCAAGACTTAAATCGCCCTCGCCCTCAAGACGGGCGTGGCGCTCGGTAACGGAATAAAACGGCACGACCGCCACCGAGGTATTTTTTATTATACAGGCGGCATCGCCGTTATCGTATAAGACCATACTTATGCCGTCGGCACTCGGCAAAGCCTCGCCCTCGCAAATATATGAATCATACCAGCTCGCCGTCGCGCGCTTTTTGCCGCAAAGCACAAGCTCTGCAAGCTCGTCGCCGATCTTGCCTCCGCCGCAGAACGCAAATGCGTCATAGGGCGTGTCTTTTTTGATATTCGCATACTCGCAGTATGCTTGCCACATTTCTTTTTGAGTCATAAAATCACCAAAATGTCAGTCTTTTTCGCTCGGCACGATATCAGAAACGTCCTGCAATGCTATATATGCCGATGAGTCAATAGAATGTACCGCCGTTTTGAGCTTGTTTATCTGAAAACGGTTGACGATAAAATAAATGATCTGCTTATCTTCTTTCGAATATCCGCCTATCGCTTTGACGATAGTGCCGCTCGACTGAAAGCTCTTCGAGAGTTCATCGGATATCTCGTTTGCCTTTGTCGTCACTATCATGGCGCATTTTGACGAGTCGATGCCCTCGACGACAAAATCGACGGTCTTAGCACCGACAAAATAGGTGACGATGGAATAACGCGGCAAGATCCAGTCGGAAACGGCAATTCCGCAGGCAACGTAGAGGATAAAATTGAATATCATAACGAACGTGCCTATGGATATGCCTATCTTTTTGGCAAAGACCACCGACAAAACGTCAATGCCGTCGATAGCTCCGCCGAAGCGTATGGTAAGACCGCTGCCCACGCCCGAGATCGCTCCGCCGAATATCGCGCAAAGCAAAAGATCTTTGCCGGCAAGCGGAGAGACGAACGAAACGTCGATGGGCAAAACGTTCATTATCAAAAACGAAGAAACCGAATAGATCAGCACGGCAAAGACGGAATAGACCGTAAACGATATGCCCTGCTTTTTAAGTCCGAATAAAAATATGGGTATGTTTATCAAGGCCAAGAACAGCGAAAGGGTGAGATACGGCGGCGTTATTTGGTCAAGAAGCATGGAAAGGCCCGATATTCCGCTGTCATAGAGTTTGACCGGAAAAAGGAACATTACAACTCCTATTGAGTTTATTATTCCGGCAAAAAACAAAACGATAAAATTTTTGATGTCAAAGACTTTTTCTTTCAATTATCTTTCCTCAACTGTTTTTATTGTTACATAAACATTATATCAATTTATATGCCGCAAAGCAATATGCAAAAATGACCGTTTATACAAACGGTCATTTTGTTAAAACATCGTATATATCCGAAAACTTTTCGATCACGAAATCGGCGTTCTTTGTGCTTATTTTGAGCTTTGCGCTGTCAATGAATATCGTGCCGACACCGGCATTTTTTCCGCATTCCATATCTATTGCGCGATCACCGACATAAAAAGTTTTTTTCAAATCGAGTTTATATTTTGAAACAAGATATGAAATTCCCTCTTTGTCGGGCTTTCTTTTTAAGTTATACGAAGAATTTACTATTTCGGTAAAATACGGCAAAATGCCGAGTTTTTCAAAAATTTCAAGACTTGATATGCCTCGGTGCGTATAGACGAAGCAATCGAATCTTTCGCTTTGCAAAAGTTCTTTCACCCCGTCATAGAGCGTTATCATATCGCGCTTTTCGGGTGTCGCCTTATATGCCGCCGTCGCCGTTTCTATCGAAACTCCGCTGCGCTTTGCCAGCGTTTCAAGGCAGGTATCGACCGTTCCGAAAAGGCAAAGCTCTCTTATTTCGGAAATATCATATTCATATCCCAAAGATAAAAAGCACTCGTACACCTTTTTTGTGATCGCCCCGTAAGAATCGATGAGCGTTCCGTCACAGTCGAAAATGAGATTTGGCTTGTCTTTCATATTCCACCGTAAAATTCAAATACGTTTGTGTCAATTATACACAAATCGCAAAGCAAAATCAATGGTGGAAAAGACGCATTCCCGTGAATGCCATCGCCATGCCGTATTTGTCGGCGCACTCTATCACCGCGTCATCGCGTATAGATCCGCCCGGCTCAGCTACGTATAAAACTCCGCTCATCTTTGCCCTCTCGATGTTGTCTGAAAACGGAAAGAACGCATCGGAGCCGAGCGCGACACCGCTTTGCATATCGAGATATGCGCGCTTTTCTTCCTCTGAAAAAGGCTCGGGCTTCTTTGAAAAATATTTTTGCCAGATGCCTTCGGCGCAAACGTCCTCTTCATTTTTGTTTATGTAGCCGTCGATGACGTTATCTCTGTCGGGACGCGAAAGCGTCGGCAAAAACGGAAGCGACAAGACCTTGTCGCTCTGGCGCAAAAACCAGGTGTCGGCTTTTGTGCCGGCAAGACGCGTGCAGTGTATGCGCGACTGCTGACCTGCACCTACGCCGATAGCCTGACCGTCGTAGGCATAGCAAACGGAATTCGACTGCGTGTATTTGAGCGTTATGAGCGCAATGATAAGATCGCGCTTTGCACTTTCGGGCAGATTTTTGTTCTTCGTGACGACGTTTTCAAGCAGTTCTTCATTTATCTTGAAATTGTTTCTTTCCTGCTCAAAGGTGATGCCGAAGACCTGCTTGCGCTCGCGCTCTTTCGGCTTATAATCCTTGTCGATCTTCACGATGTTATAGCCGCCCTTGCGCTTCGTTTTCAGAATTTCAAGCGCTTTGTCGCTGTAGCCCGGAGCGATAACTCCGTCAGATACCTCGCGCTTTATAAGGAGCGCAGTCGTTTCGTCGCACTCATCCGAAAGCGCGATGAAATCGCCGAAAGAGCACATACGGTCGCAGCCTCTCGCCCTTGCATAAGCGCAGGCAAGAGGAGAATCGTCAAGATTTTCGATATCATCGACAAAGCACGCCTTTTTGAGTTTACAAGAAAGCTTTGTGCCTATCGCCGCCGAGGTGGGGCTGACGTGCTTGAATGACGCCGCCGCGGGAATGCCCAGCGCCTCTTTTATCTCGCACACGAGCTGCCACGAATTGAAGGCATCCAAAAAATTTATATATCCCGGCTTGCCGTTCAGTATCTCGATGGGCATCTCATCGCCGTTTTCCATAAAGATCCTTGCGGGCTTCTGGTTGGGATTGCAGCCGTATTTCAGTTCAAATTCTTTCATATTCTCAATCTCCCAAATTTTTATTGAAGATGCGGTCATCTTCTTTTCCGTTCGACAAATAGATATAGCGCACATAAAGCGAAATGCGTTTTTCCGTGTTCAAGCCGCGCCAAAGAGATGTGCTGAATTCGTCGATGCTATCGGGGATCGCCGCCCTTTTCGGCTCACCGACAAACGAGGGCAAGGGAGAGCCGTTTTCAAAATAAGTATGTATCAAGTGTCCTATTCCCGATACGGAATGATACGAAAAAGTAAATCTGTTTGAGCCGCTTCCCTTTTCGTCGGCACTTTTTACAATGCTCATCTCATAAGAAAAATCGCCCCCCAAGAACGTCAAAAGACCGCTTATGCGCGGCGTCATATTCGGAAAATCGGGCTCAAAATCGCGCACAGAAAGCGCCGATTTGAAATCGATGCCGCATTCAAGAGCCGAAAGTATCGTATCGGTCTGATCGCCGTTTGTGACGATGAGCTTGTTTTGGTATTTTTTCATCGCGGGGTAAATGATAAGACTCGGATCTTTGACGCGGCTCTTATCGAAAGGCGCCGTGAAAAGCGCCCCGTCTTTCATTTCAAAGACTCTGTTTTTGCTGTTTTCGCTTCTGCCCATGATAAAATAGGCGACTGCGGCGAACTTTCCGCTCGCCGATTTACCTATCACTATGCCGCGTCCCGGGTATTCGTTGTCTTTTAGCAGCATATCGATATTGCTTGCGCTGAAATTTTCCATATCGTTCCTCCGAAAAAAATATAAGGGCACAGTTAAGACAAAACTCAACTGTGCCCAGACGGTCGGCAAATGATCTTTTCGCTCCACGCAGTGATCTGCTTATCCGTCAGTCACGAAAAGATGCTTTAATATTAGCATATCAACAAAAATTTGTCAAATTCAGTTATTGGTGTAGTTGTCAAAATAGCCCGAAACGAGAACGACCGGCGTCCCCTTATCGCCCGAGCCGCTTGTGAGATCGCAAAGCGAGCCGATAAGATCGGTGAGCTGACGGGGAGTCGTTCCCTGCGATGCCATATTGCCCACAAGATTTGAATCTTTCTTTTTTATGCTTTCGGAAATTGCCTTTTTGAGTGCTTCACCGCTTAGATCCTTATAGTCGTTGTCGGCAAGATATTTGAGTTTAAGTTCGTTCGGCGTGCCGATAAGACCGTCGGTGAAGGCGGGCGATACTACCGGGTCGGCAAGCTCCCATATCTTTCCCTGCGGATCTTTGAATGCACCGTCGCCGTAGACCATGACCTCAACATGCTTGCCCGTAGCTTTGAGAATTCTTTGCTGAATATCGAGAACAAGACCACCGCACTCTCTCGGAAAGAGCTTTACCGTATCTTCGGTGGATTTGTTGGAGCCCAAAAGACCGTATTTTTCGTTGCATCCGCTGCCGTTCACGGGGGATGTCATAATGTCGTCAAGACCGCAAACGATCTTCGCTCCCGCCTCTTTGAGTATCCTCTTTGTGCGCGCACGGGTATGGATATCGCAGTTTATTAAGCAATCGGTATAGTTAAGTATCGTCCTTTGCTGATTTGCAAAAATTATCTCGACCTCGGCGCCCGAAGAACGAATGAGATCGCCGTAATATTCAACGTAGTCAACGCCGGTGAATTCGTGCTTGTTTTCGCCGAAAAGTTCTCTGTATTTTTCAAGAGTGAGTACGTCGGAATAAGGGTTTATACCGGCTTCATCGAGCTTGTCAAGAGAAACAAGACTGTTGCCCACCTCGTCGGAGGGATAAGAGAGCATGAGCACTATCTTCTTTGCTCCCTTTGCGATGCCGCGAAGACAAATGGCAAAGCGGTTTCTCGAAAGTATCGGAAAGATAACACCGACAGTTCCTCCGCCGAGCTTGTTTTTGACGTCGGCGGCAATATCGTCTATCGATGCGTAATTGCCCTGCGCACGTGCAACGACCGATTCGGTCACGGAAATGACGTCGCGGTCGCGAAGCTCGAAGCCCTCATATTTTGCAGCTTCCAAAACGCTGTCGGTAACGATCTTCGCAAGGTCGTCGCCCTGCTTGATAATGGGGCAGCGGATGCCGCGCGAAACCGTGCCTACTCTTCTCTCTTGGTTTTCCATAGTATTTATAAAATCCTTTCATTTTGGATCATTATCGCAAATGACATTTTATTATAACAAATACGCATTTTCATTGCAATACTTTTTGCGTATTTTTTCATTATTTCTGAATATTTTTCTATTTCAAAAAAGGGTGTATTGCCTTTTTTGTAAAAATGTGTTAACATTTAATCAGCAAATAAAAAAAAAATTAAAGGAGACGGTAAAAATGGGAAAATTCGTAATTAAAAAAACATCCACGGGCTTCAAATTCGACCTTAAAGCAGGCAACGGCGAAATAATCGCCACAAGCGAGGTATATTCTACCGAAGCTGCTTGCAAGAACGGAATCGAGAGCGTTCGCAAGAACTGTGTTTCAGACATTGAAGATCAGACCGTTGAAAAGATCGAAGAAAAGAAAAACCCCAAATTCGAGATCTATCTCGACAAGGCGGGCGAATATCGCTTCCGTCTTAAAGCAAAGAACGGCGAGATCATCGCCACCGGTGAAGGCTATAAGGCAAAATCCGGTTGCCAGAACGGTATCGAAAGCGTTAAAAAGAACGCTCCCGACGCTCCCGTTGAAGAATGATTTTGTAAAAAAAATGCCTCACGCAAAATTGCGTGAGGCATTTTTTATGAATATATATTCACATAACTCAAAAATCATCACCGTCGAAATCGTCGTCATCACCGTCATCATCGTCTTCTTCGTCTTCATCTTCCATAAGATCTTCAAACATCAAGAAATCCATGATTTTTTCGGAATCGTCGAGTTTTCCGTCTCCGTTAAGAT
>JAGAFQ010000011.1 GCA_017612495.1 Clostridia bacterium | reverse complement strand
TAAGCGTTGTGACTGGAGTTCAGACGTGTGCTCTTCCGATCTAAAGCGCATACATATCGGGTGTTACGCGCTTTTTGGTCATCGAATATATGCGAATGGGCAATGTCTCAAAGCCGTTGCCCGTCGTGAAATAACTGATGACAAAGTCGTCAAGAGAAAGCGTGAACGCCATGATGAAGCCCGAGATTATGCCTGGCAATATCGAGGGGAGTTCGACCTTCAAAAATGCGCGCATAGGCGTGCAGCCGAGGTCCATGGCGGCTTCGGTGAGATTTCTGTCCATCTGCTTTATCTTCGGCATCACCGATAAAATGACGTAGGGCAGATTAAAGGTGATGTGCGCTATAAGCACCGTGGAAAAGCCGAGAGAAGAATCAAAGCCGAGGCGCGTTGCGACAAAGACAAAGAGAAGCATCATCGCAATACCGGTGACGATATCGGGATTCATCATCGGGATATTCGTTACCGAAAGGACCGCGTTTTTGAAATATTTTGCTCTCATTTTTGAGATGCCCACCGCTGCGGCAGTACCGATAACGGTAGCCAAAACGGATGAAAGCACCGCCAAAACAAGCGTGTTTTTAAGTGCCGAAAGCGTCGCCTCATCGCGGAAAAGTTCTCGGTACCAATAAAGTGAAAAGCCCGCAAAACTGCCCGTCGAATTTATCGAGTTGAATGAGAAAAGCACCATTACGGCAATGGGAGCATAGAGAATGAGGTAAATAAGATAGGTGTAAACCTTTGCGACCCCTTTCATACCACAACACTCTCCTCTCCGTCCGAATAGCGGTTCATCACCGCCATCGAGATAAGAATGAGCACCATCAGCACGAGCGACATTGCCGCGCCGAGGTTATAGTTATAGGCAGTCTGGAACTGTCTTTCGATGGTATCGCCGATAAGGTCGAAGTTCGATCCGCCGAGCTTTTGAGAAATATAGAACGTGCTGACAGACGGAACGAAGACCATCGTGATGCCCGAAACGACACCCGAACGCGAAAGCGGCAGAACGACGCGCACAAAGGTCCAAAACGGCGTGCAGCCGAGATCCTGCGATGCTTCGAGCAAACGGGTATCGAGCTTTGATAACACCGTATAGATCGGAATGACCATATAGGGCAAATAGTTATAGACCATACCGAAAATGACCGAACCGTCGGTATTTATCATATGGATGGGATCAAGCCCCATCGAGGTCAAAAGCGTATTGATAAATCCCGTATCTTCGATGATCGCCATAATGGAATATGTACGGATAAGAAAGTTCATCCACATCGGGAGCATCGTGAGCATAAGATAGATCTTCTGCTTTTTCGGTGTCGCACGGGAGATCGCATAAGCGAGCGGATATGCGACTATAAGACAAATAGCCGTCGCAACGATGGCAAAAGCCGCAGATCTCATAAAAATGGTGAGATAGCTTGCGTTGCCGAGCTGACTTATGTTGTCAAGGGTGAATCCACCCTCTTTATCGGTGAAAGCATAATAAAGCACAAAGAGCATCGGAGCCGCGATAAAAAGCACCGACCAGACAATGTGCGGCGCCGCCGCTAAGCGAGCCGTAAGAGATGCGCCCTTATTTTTCATCTTTTGTCTTTTCCTCCTTTGAGCCGTCGTCAAGGCCGTCAAAGTAGGTTGAATAGTCGCCGTAAAGGTCAGAATATTTGGATTTTTTCATAACGTGGATCTCTTCGGGCATAATGCGAAGACCGACTACCGTGCCGGGAGCGGCATAATCGGTTGTCTGAATCATCCACTTGAAGCCGTCGACGTCAACTATGATCTCATAGTGAACACCCTTGAACGTAACGGTATCTACCGTTCCGCTGAGCGGCACAGTGCCTGCGGGAACGATATCGACGTCCTCGGGGCGTATAACTACGTCGACCGGCTCATCCTTTGAAAAGCCGCTGTCAACGCAATGCAGAGTATGGCCCGCAAATTCAACAAGCTCATCCTCGTGCATTATGCCGTCAAGAATGTTGCTCTCGCCGATAAAGTCGGCAACAAAAGCGTTGGCAGGCTCGTTATATATATCTTCCGGAGTGCCGATTTGCTGTATCACGCCGTTATCCATAACAACGACGGTGTCGCTCATCGGAAGGGCTTCTTCCTGATCGTGTGTTACATAAACGAAAGTGATACCGAGCCGTTGCTGTATCTTTTTAAGCTCGACCTGCATATCCTTGCGGAGCTTTAAGTCGAGTGCGCCGAGCGGCTCATCGAGCAACAATACTTTCGGATTTCCCACAAGGGCGCGCGCTATGGCAACACGTTGCTGCTGACCGCCCGAAAGACGTTCAACGTCGCGCTTTTCAAAGCCCTCAAGGTTTACAATTTTCAGCATCTCCTTGACTTTTTTCGAGATCTCGATTTCAGGGAGTTTTGCAAGACGGAGAGAAAACGCCACGTTCTCATACACATTAAGGTGCGGGAACAGCGCGTACTTCTGGAAAACCGTATTCACGGGACGTTTGTATGGCGGCAGATCATTTATCTTTTTACCGTCAAAGAAAACATCGCCCTCATCCGGCGTTTCAAAACCGCCGATTATGCGCAAAGTTGTTGTTTTGCCGCATCCCGAGGGACCCAGGAGAGTAACAAATTCCTTATCACGGATATAGAGGTCGATATGGCGAAGCACCGCCGCATCGTCAAAGGATTTTGAAACGTTTTTAAGTTCAATCAGTCTGCTCATTTTTTTAGAGTTTATACACATCCTTTTTAACCGATTAGTTTATTGTGAAAATCAATAAACCGCGTTAGATTTTATTATATAAGAAATTTTCAAAAATGCAATAGTTTTTGTTAAAAAAATCTGCATTTTTTCTTGATTTTCCGTGTTTTTCTCGGGAAAGCACGGAGTTTTGGCACGGTTGTGCCGCCAAAACATCGCTTTTTCTCCCGAATGCTCCGTTTTGCTCCGTTTTCCTCATTTTTGCACAAAAAAAGGACTTGCGCCGTATGCGCAAGTCCCGAAGACTTATTTTGCGTTTCTGATGCACTCGAAAACTTCGCGGTTAGTGCCGTAAAACGTGTCGTCTTTTCCGCTTATCATCTTGCAGAATTCCTCGAATTTATCCCAATATTCATATCCCTCTGCCTCGTAGGTGTGACCCCATACGTATAAAAGCATCGGCTTTTCGGGATTTTTCTCCGCCAAAAATTTTTCTGCCAGCGGGAAAAGCACGTCCGGCTTTGAAAAATGAACGGTCGGACGGTATTGCAAAAGATTGTCGGCTTGAAGATCATAAAAATCCGATGTGTCGGGAATCGCGCGTCCGTACCAGATGGGCGTGTTTTCGGCGATGAGCTTTGCCACTCTGTCGTCAACGTCGCCGTAAGGATAAGCCATGCCCACAACGTCATAGCCGACAAGGCTTTCAATGGTCTTTCTGTCTTCTTCTACCTGGCGAATGACCTCCTCATCGGTGGCTTTCGGCAGACGTGCGTGGCTGACCGTATGAACGGCGACCTCGTGATTTTTATATACCTCTTTGATCTCCTCTGCGGCGATCTCGGAATGGTCGGCATCGTGGTTGGGCGTCGTAAAACGGGGGTCGGGCTGACGGCGCACAAGTCCCATTCTGCCCGTGTTGATGTTGAACGTGCCCTTAAGACCGTATTTGTCGAGCATTTTTATCATAATTTTGTCGTCTTGAACACCGTCGTCAAAACTGAACGTAACGGCTTTCATTTTTCCGTGAAACATATATTCTACCTCACAAAGATCAAGTTTGCCTTTATTATATCACATAATCCGTTTTTTTCAATAGTTTCGTATATTTATCTTTCTTGACATTGAAGAAAAAATCGACTAAACTGATTACGGTATCAATATTTGTGCCGTATAAGCGGCAGAACGGAAGAACTATGACTATTGACGAAGCGAAGAAAATATATCTTGACGTGCGCGAAAAGAACAATGCTTTCGGACTTTGTTTTTATCTGAACGGGCTTGATATCGAAACGGAATGTGCGCCGGGCGGATGCCTTGATTACCGCTCAAAGCAGCTCTCCGTCATCGACTCCCTTTTATATGATATGAACACATCCGAAAACTATAAAAAAGCCGTCGAAACACTCAATGAAAACAAAGCGTCTCTCGACTGCGATTTGGCGCACGAGATCGAGGTATCGGCAAACAATATGCGCGACTTGGCACTCGTTCCCAAAGACGAATATCTCAAATATTCAGAGCTTGTAAACAAAGCATATCCCGCCTATGTAAAGGCGAAGGCCGAAAGCGACTATTCCGTTTTCGAGCCCTATATGGATAAGATCGTCAAATATCTGCGCAAATACGTAAAATGGGTAGGACGCGACGGCAAAGAGGGCTACGACGTGCTTCTCGACAAATATGAGCCCGGCTACACGGCAAAGGATTATGACAAGTTCTTTGACCTTTTGCGTCAAAAACTCGTGCCCTTTATCAAAAAGATCGTCGCAAAGACTCCCGACGTGCCCGAGTTCGCAAAAAAGCTTTATCCCAAAGCGGGACAGGTGGAATTCTGCGAATATCTGCGCCACGTTATGTGCTTTGACAACGAATATACCGGTGTTTTGGAAAGTGAACATCCTTTCACGACGAACAACGGCAGTCACGACGTCAGAATTACGAACCACTACCACGAAGATCTGATGAGCTCCGCCATTTTCTCGGCGATACACGAAATGGGACACGGACTTTATGAATTGCAGATCGATGACAAATTCGAGGGTACGAACTGCTCGGGCGGCGCATCGCTGGCAATGCATGAGAGTCAGTCGAGGCTTATGGAGAATATGGTCGGCAGAAGCCTTGAGTTTTGGCAGATACATTTCCCCAAGCTCAAAGAGATCTTCAAAGAGCAGCTCGACGGTGTTTCTTGCGAAGACTTTTATCGCTATGCCAACCGCGTGGAATACAGTCTTATCCGCACGGAAGCAGACGAGCTGACTTATCCCATTCACGTTATGATAAGATACGAAATAGAAAAAGATCTTATTTCGGGAAAGATCGATGCAAAAGACATACCGACCGTCTGGAACAAAAAATATTTTGACTATATGGGCATTCGCGTGCCAAACGACAAAAACGGCTGTCTTCAGGATATGCACTGGTCTGACGGCTCGCTCGGATATTTTCCCACCTACGCTTTGGGCAGCGCCTATGCCGCACAGATCTATGACGCGATGTCAAAGGACGTGGATATTCCCGCATCTGTAAAGAGCGGCACGGTAAGAGCGCTTGAAGATTGGCTGCGTGAGCATTTGCACAAATACGGCGCATCCAAATACCCCAAGGAGCTTTTGAAGATCGCAACGGGCAAGGAATTCGATCCGAACTATTACATTGACTATCTAATCAAAAAATACTCGGATATTTACGGCATTTGAAAACTGTAAATAAAAAAGCACTT
>JAGAFQ010000131.1 GCA_017612495.1 Clostridia bacterium | reverse complement strand
CGGCTCGCTTACCGAAAATACCCGCGCTGGCTATCCGATTGAATATATCCCCAACGCTCAGATACCAGGTGTGGGCGGAGAACCGAAAACGGTTATTTTCCTTACCGCCGACGCTTTCGGCGTATTGCCTCCCGTATCCAAACTCGACGGCGATACGGCTATGTATCATTTCGTTTCGGGCTATACGAGCAAGCTTGCAGGCACCGAACGCGGAATCACCGAGCCGCAGGCTACGTTCTCGACCTGCTTCGGCGCTCCCTTTTTGCCTCTTGACCCGAGCCTTTATGCAAAAATGCTCGGTGAAAGGATCGATGCGACGGGCGCGAACGTTTATCTCATCAATACCGGTTGGTCGGGCGGCAAATACGGTGTGGGCAAAAGAATCAGCCTAAAATATACAAGAGCGATGGTCACAGCAGTTTTGTCAGGCGAACTTGAAAAAGCGGAATTTGAGCTTGATAAGACCTTTAACGTTTACGTGCCCAAGACCTGCCCCGGTGTTCCCGACGAGATCTTATCGCCCAAAAAAACCTGGTCAAACGGCGATGACTACGACAAGACCGCAAAAGAACTCGTTTCGAGATTTGTAAACAATTTCAAGAAATACACGCACATGCCCGAATCTGTCGTAAATGCAGGTCCGAAAGAATAATGAAATTTTCTTTTTCATCCTCTATATCCATACAACAAAAGAGCGCAGCTGACAGCTGCGCTCTTTTGTTGTATTTTCATTTCAAATATTTGTTGAATATCTTATCGAGCAAAAATGATACGATCGCGGAAATAAGAATTACGGCTATACTCAATATCGCGTCGCCGACGGTCGAAAATTTATCGGTCAGAAGCGGCACGAGCGTTGCAAGGGCTATGCCGATGATGATATGCGTGAAGACCGTGTAGTGCTTATCAAGCAGATACTTTGCGATTTTTGAAAAAATCAGTACCGCAAAAATACCGCCGAGGGCAAACGGGACAAGAGTGGATAGGTGCGTTATTGTGCTTGTGAGCGGATAATAGAGTCCCAAAAAGACCAAGATCGTTGGTGCTGCTACACCGGGAAAAACGAGTCCGAGACCGATTATCGCACCGCAAAGACAAAACGCCAAACCGTTTGCTTCGATATTTACGGCAGAAGACGACTGCAAAAGCAAAAGCAAGGGAAAGATCATAAAGCCGATCGCGGCGGAGACCCACGCTTTCGTGCCTCTTCCCTTTTTTCCCGCATTGGCAAAAAGAGACGGAAGCATTCCGATGATCAAGCCGATAAAGACGCACACAACGATTTTTTCGTTGTCTTTCATAAAGTGGGCAATAAGCTTTGCAAAGCCCATAAAGCCCGCGGCAAGCCCCAATGAAAACGGAATGAGCCATATCAAGTTTTGTTTCAAATTCTTAAAAGGATTTGCAAAAAACGTCATCAGCGCTTCGTATATGCCGAAAATGACGCAAAGCGCGCCGCCGCTTATTCCCGGCAGGCTTGCGGCGATGCCGACAACCACACCCTGCAAAAGGCGCACTATTATTTCATAAATGAGCGATCTTTTGTTTATTTGTTCCATAAAATCTCCGAAAATGTATTTTCACATCCATTATACACAAAATAAACCCATTTTGCAAGTCGTGCCCAAAACGACTTTGATATTGACACGGCGCGTTTTGTATTTTAGAATAATTACAAATATTCATATCAGAGGAAATATATGTTTGTACGCCTATATGATTTGATGCTGAATGTGACCGACGAAAAAGAAAAACTCAAAGCCGAGATCGCAAAAGCGCTTTCGATCCCGGAGAAAAAAATCGTGAGTTTTTCGGTCTATCGCCGCTCACTTGATGCGCGGAACTGCAAAAATCTGCGCTATATTTACGCCGTCGATGCCGAGATAGAAAACGGCGTTGAATTCTCACTGCCGCCGAAGGCGGAAAAATATGAGTTGCGCGAAGAATACAGGATAAAGAAGATAAAACGGCAAAGTACGCGTCCCGTCATCGTCGGCTTCGGCCCCTGCGGTATGTTTTTGGGATTGATACTCGCAAGAGCCGGCGCGATGCCGATAATTTTGGAACGCGGAAAAAAAGTTTCGGAGCGCACACGTGACGTCGATGAATTTTTCAAAAGCGGCAAGCTTTGCACAAATTCAAACATTCAGTTCGGCGAAGGCGGCGCGGGAACGTTTTCTGACGGAAAACTCAACACCCTTGTCAAGGATAAAAACAATCGCGGCAGATTTGTGCTTTCTGAATTTGTAAAAGCGGGCGCACCCGAGGAAATTTTGTATGTCAATAAGCCCCACATAGGCACAGATAAGCTCAAAGCGGCTGTTACTAACATAAGAAATGAGATCATAGCCCTCGGCGGAGATGTGCGCTTTGAGAGCGTTTTTTGCGGGTATGAGACCGAAGATGACCGCGTTTGCGCCGTGACTTACAAAGACAAGAACGAAAACATAACGGAAATCAAAACCGATACGCTGTTTTTGTGCATCGGTCACAGTTCAAGAGATACGTTTGAATATCTTTCAAAGCAAAAGATCCTTCTCGAACAAAAATCTTTTGCCGTCGGTGTGAGGATCGAACACACCCAGGAATGGCTCAACCGCACGCAATACAAATCGGCATGGCCGTCGCCCTACCTTCCCGCCGCGGACTATAAGCTCGTATCGCACACCGATGCGAAAAGGGCGCTCTATACTTTTTGTATGTGTCCCGGAGGCGAGGTCGTTGCCGCAACATCCGAAGAGGGCGGTGTTGTCACGAACGGAATGAGCCTCTTTGCAAGAGATAATACGAATTGCAACTCTGCTCTGCTCGTCGGTGTAGATCCCGCCGATTTCGGCACAGATGATATTCTGGCGGGCGTCCGTTTTCAAAGAGAACTTGAAAGATGTGCCTATCGCGCAGGCGGCGGCGAATACAAAGCGCCCGCGCAGACGGTCGGATCGTTTTTGGGCAAAAAAGGCGTATCGTCTTTTTCGGAGGTGCTTCCCTCCTATTCGCGCGGAACGAAAGATGCAGATCTTCATACCGTTTTGCCGAAGTTCATAACCGAAACCCTCAAAACGGGTCTTTTGATGATGGATAGATCGCTTCACGGCTTCGCTGCGGATCATGCCGTATTGACTGCCGTCGAGTCGCGTTCGTCATCGCCCATACGCATCGTGAGAGATGAAAATCTCGAATCAAGCGTCAGAGGTATTTACCCTCTCGGCGAGGGTGCGGGATATGCCGGCGGCATCATGTCGGCGGCAATGGACGGCATGAGAGGCGCGGAGATCTATATTGAAAAACACATTTGAAAATAAAAAAGCGGAAGTATCACTTCCGCTTTTTTTATTCGTCATAAGCCTCGACAAGATACGATACGGGGCGAAGTCCGTCATTGCACGAAACTATTGCCGATCTCGGGTCTTTTAACCATCCGTCATAAAAATTTCCGGCTCCGTTTATGAGCGCAAAAACGAATGGATATATCGCTTGCCAGGCGGTAGCGCAAAGTCCGTCGGGCTTTTCTCCGCGCGAATAAAAGACGTCGCCTATTCTCATTTCACACGGCAGCGTTTGCGGATTTTCGTATTTTTCCATCAGTTCCTTGTGCTCCGCACGGCACAAGACCGTAATTTTACACTTTATCATAACTAGCACCGTCTCTCACTTAAAATATAATTCGGCTTCGTTTTCCGAAACGACGAATATTCCGTTATCTTTGAGTGTCTTTGCGCAAATGCCCATGCCGTCTGTAAGTTCACCGTCGAACTTGCCCGAATGTATCTGCCTTGTGCCGCAGGACGGGCTGTTTTCTTTGAGAATAGCGGCACGCGCGCCGAAAATGCGAGCGATCCCCAGCGCCTCATTGGCTCCCTTTTGATATTCACCCGTAACGTCGCGTCCGTCTTTCATAACGACCTTTTCATTCAATATTTCCGACGGCAGGCGCGGAGTCGTAAGACCGCCGAGCTGTTCGGGACAAAACGGGATAAGATCGTATTTGTCTCTCAGCGCCTTTATGCGCTCGTTTTCATTCGACTTGCCGTCATAACGGCAGCAAACGCCCAAAAGGCAGGCACTTACGAGTATCGGTGTTTTGGGAGTGGTCTTGTCGATGGGTTTTCCGTCAAGAAATGCGCCAACAAGCTCATCGCCCTTATATTCGAGTTTCAACGAGAAAAACGGTATCGGCGAAAGCATAAGCTCCAAGAATATCTTATCTCCCTCCCAAAGGGGCAGATCGAATATCTTGTCTTTATCTACCCACATAAGCTCGCCCTCATCGCATTCACACGGAGAGCCGAAAAATCTGTCGGCATAAAAGAGGTGCATCTGCTGTGATTCCCACGAATCCGAAACGAACGTGACAACGCCTCTGTAAACGGGATTTATCAGTTTCAGTTCCGCTTCTTCGTAAACCTCGCGGCAAACACATTCATAGGGGCTTTCGTTTTCTAAAAACTTTCCGCCGAGGCCGATATACTTGCCCTCGTTCTCGTCATTCTCTTTTTTGTTGCGGTACATCATAAGAAATTTGCCGTCGTGCTCTATATAGCAAAGACTTGTGTTTTTCATCAGTTTTGTCTCCTGACCGAGGTATATTCATCGTAATATTTGTAATAAGGACAACTGCTCGTGTTCTTGTTCAAAAACTCGGTCATATCGTCCTGGTCAAGATCTATTGTGCAAACGTCGCTGTCGCTCTCTTCGTCATAATCAAAATAAAGACAGCTTTCACACATATCGTATTTACTCATTTCAATAAGCCTTTCTTCGGGCAGTTTGGGTTTACATCTCGATTTGCAGTTCTATCGGACAGTGGTCGCTGCCGAGAACGCTCGAATATATATGCGCATCGGAGATACGCTCCTTTACATAATCGGAAACGATGAAATAGTCTATTCTCCAGCCTACGTTGCGTTTTCTCGCACCGGCTCTGTATGACCACCAGGTATAGGCATCGGAAAGATCGGGGTTCAAATAGCGGAAAGTATCGCAAAATCCCGCCGCCAAAAGCTCGTCCATTTTGCCGCGCTCTTCATAAGAAAATCCCGCCGAACCTATATTCGCTTTGGGATTTTTAAGGTCTATCTCCTCGTGCGCTACGTTAAGATCTCCGCAATAGATGACCGCCTTTTTTTCGGAAAGTTTTGAAAGATATGCTCTCATATCGTCCTCAAAGGCACATCTGTAGTCTATGCGCAAAAGTCCGTCCTTGGAATTGGGTGCATAGCAATTTACCATATAGAATTTCGGATATTCGAGGGTGATGACTCTGCCCTCGTCGGTATGCTTGCCCTCAATGCCGTATGTAACGCTCATGGGCTCGTGCTTTGTCAGAGTGAGAGTTCCCGAATATCCGGCGCGCTCGGCGCTGTTCCAAAACTTAAAATAGCCGGGCGTTTCAAAATTTTCGGCTTGGCTTTCAAACATTTTGATCTCCTGCACGCAGAAAAAATCTGCATCGGCATATTTGAAAAAGTCGCAAAAGCCCTTCGCCATACATGAGCGCAGACCGTTTACGTTCCAAGAAATCAGTTTCATTTTTTCACCTCGTCACAAATGACCGATAAATTTTCGCCGTCGGTCGTTATGAAAATGTTGCCGCATTCGTCCGTGCGGTAATATTCGATTTCCTTTTTGTTCAAGAGATCGACCGTTTCTTTATGCGGATGACCGTAGTCGTTGTCTTTGCCGCAGGAAATGATCGCACACTCGGGGCTTACCGCATCGATGAATTTCTTTGTTGATGAGCTTGACGAGCCGTGATGCCCGAGCTTTATCACATCGGAGTCAAGTTTGTCTTCAAAGTATTTGAGCATTTCTTTTTCGGAAGTGCTTTCGGCATCGCCGCAGAATAAAAACGTGCTGTCTTTATACGTTAATTTGAAGACGAGACTGTAATCGTTGAGGCTCTTATAGTTATCGGAAATCGGCGCAAAAAACTCGATCTCGCAGTCATCAAACAGTATTTTGTCGCCGACTGACGGGACCGTCACCGACAAGTCTTTTTTGTCTATCGTGTCGAGAAGTTTCTCAAATTCGTTTGTCGTGTTCGTGACATCGGGCATAAAGATCTCGCCGACGGAATAATCGCCGACGACCTTATAAGCGCCGCCTATGTGGTCGCTGTGCGGATGGGTGAAGATCATATAGTCAAAATGCGAAATATCGAGCGCATCGATCTCGGCTTTAAGATCGGAATATGATTTTGACGTTCCCGCATCGACTAAAACGCTTTTGCCGCTTTTGGTCTTGACAATAGCGCAATCGCCCTGACCCACATCAACGTATTCGACGATAAGATCGGCATTGTCAAAAGACACGTCAACAGGTTTAGGCGCGGTCAGATAATTATATAACTCAAAGAGCAGGAATAACGCTATCGCGACAAAAAACGCTATGCGTTTTATATCGGTCTTTTTGCGTTTCGTATTTCGTTTGATATCCATTTTATTCTCCGATTGTTGATTATGGTTTGATTTTATCATATTAAACGTTGTTTTGCAATGATATAGTTTATATAATATAACTTGAATTTATATCTCGTTTGTGCTAAAATGTACTATATTCTACACGGAGGAATGAAAATGAAAACCGTTATAGGAATTGATATCGGCGGCAGCACGACAAAAATTGCCGCTTTCAAAGACAAAGAACTTATCGCGGAGCCTCTCTGCGTTCAGTCAACAGACGCATTGACGTCGATTTACGGCGCTTTCGGCAAATTCACCGTTGCAAATCACATCGATCTTTCTGAAATCGAATGTGTCAGAGTCACCGGTGTCGGAGCTTCGTTCATATCAGAGCCGATATACGGATTACGCTGTGAAAAAGTCCCCGAATTCACGAGTGTCGGCGTCGGCGGACTGTATCTTTCAGGCCTTGAGCGCGCGATAGTCGTCAGTATGGGCACGGGTACGGCAATGAATTACGCTTACCGCGACGACGGCGGAAAGATACACGTAAAGTACCTCGGAGGCACGGGCGTCGGCGGAGGTACTCTTATGGGCCTTTCAAAGAAGATGCTCGGTCTTGACAACATAGACAGCATCGTTTCTCTCGCAAAAGCAGGAGATCTTGGTAAAATCGACTTGCGCATAAAAGATCTTTATAATCTCGGCGGAGGCGATCTGCCGAGTGAAATGACCGCATCGAATTTCGGCAAAGTCCTCGACATTGCCGAAAAGAGCGATCTTGCGCTCGGTATATTGAATATGGTTTTTGAAACGATCGCCATGCTCACCGTCTTTGCCGCAAGGAATTATAATATAAAAGACGTCGTTTTAACAGGCAACCTTGCCGAAATTCCGCAGGCAAAGGATATTTTCGCAAGCATGAAAGAAATGCTTAAAACGAACTTCATCATTACGAAGAATGCGCAGTTCGGCACGGTAGTCGGCGCGGCTCTCTCAAAGTATGATGGCGCAATACTCGAAAACTGACCGCGATCGTTATCGGCGCAAAAACGCCGTATTTGTAAAATTTTATGAAATTATCGTAATTTTAACGGTTTTTCAGTTGATTATAAGGCAAATATATGTTAAAATGTTACGAACTGTTGTAATACGATCAATGCAGATATAAACTTGGAGGATTAACCCGATATGAAAAGAACCCTTGCTTTAATTCTATGTATTCTCACTGTATTGCCCATGCTCTTTTCTTGCTCCGCATCAAAAGACAAAGGCGCGATCATTGCCGTAAATCTCGGCGAAGAGCTTCGCAGCTATGACCCGGCGAAGGCTTTCACAGATAAAAACGCCGCTCAATTCTTCGAGCTCGTTTTTGAAGGTCTCTTTGATATTTCGTCTTCGGGCAAAGTATCAAAAGCCCTTGCAAAGAGTTATAAGGTCATCGAAGACGGCGACGAAAAGATACTCGAGATCACTCTCAAAGACACAAGCTGGAACGACGGCAGACAGGTCGCCGCAAACGATATCATCTATGCTTGGAAGCGCATCCTCGATCCCGAAACGACATCCGAAGCGGCAGCGCTCCTTTATGAAATAAAGAACGCACGCGAGGCAAAAGCCGGCACCGTTTCTATCGATGACGTGGGAATTCTGGCAGTCGGCACAAAGGTTTTGCAGATAATCTTCGTAAACAAAAACGTTGACGTCGATTTGTTCTTGGAAACGCTCGCAAGCCCTGCACTCGTTCCCCTTCGCGAAGATATGATCTCAAAGAGCGCCAACTGGGATATCGATGCTTCGTATATCAGCTGCAACGGTCCGTTCTACGTCAAAACGATCGATTCTACTGCCGCAGGCAAGGATCTTGTATTGGAGCGCAACATTTATTTCAACACCACCGTTGAAAAAGAAACGAAGTATAATAAATACGTAAAACCCAACCGCCTTATCGTCTCTTTCGGCGCAT
>JAGAFQ010000130.1 GCA_017612495.1 Clostridia bacterium | reverse complement strand
GGCTACGGCTACGGCAATAGCAATAACGATTCCGACTCGAAAAAATCAGACGCTTCACAAAAGAAAGAAAGCGATAAATAAAAATGATCGATGCGCACACTCATATTTTGCCCGCCATGGATGACGGCGCGCGTGATGTTCAAATATCCGAGCAAATGATAGAATGCGAGCTTCAAAGCGGAGTTTCGCTTATCGCGGCGACACCGCATTTTTACCCGAGCATTATGACACCGAGTGAGTTCTTGGCAAGGCGCGATGAGTCGGCAGAACGCATCAAAGATCATAAAGATCACGTTTTACTCGGCGCCGAGGTGCAGTATTATGACGGAATATGCCGTATGGACGGCATTGAACGTCTCTGCATCGAGGGCACGAAACTGTTTCTTTTGGAACTGCCGTTTGTCGCGTGGGATTCAAGAGTGATAGATAACGTTTCATCTCTTTGCGAAAGAGAAGAGATCGTTTTGGTGCTTGCGCATATCGACAGATATTTCAAGATCCAAAAAGCGCCGATGATAGAAAAAATAATGGAGACCGGCGCACTTTTGCAGTTCAATGCCGAGGCGTTTTTGAATCCGTTTTCACGAAAAAAAGCCATTGCGATGTTTGAAGACGGGCTTTGCGCTATGTTAGGCTCCGATGCGCACAATATGTCATCGAGAAAACCGAATTTGGCAAAGGCAAAAGAGATAATCGTTTCAAAGACCTCAAAAGAAATCTTTGAAAAACATGAAAGAAAAGAATCCGAGATTTTCGGAATAAACAACTGATATGAAAAAAACTGTTATAATTTCGGTGATCGTCATTGCCGCGATAATATCCGCTGTCTTGTTCTTTCTGTATTTTAAGGATTATAACGACCCGAACAAGGACGTTCCGAGCTATTCGGAATATGTTGATATAGGCACGGATATATCGGAGGATATAAAAGATCCCGATGAGCCTTACGTTTCGCCTGTCGATTTTGAGGCTTTGCACAAAATAAATCCCGATATTTATGCGTGGCTCATGATCCCCGGCACAGATATCAGTTATCCGATAGTGCAAAACGACGACGATACGTATTATCTTCGCCGCAACACTGATAAAAAATGGGCGCTCAGCGGATCTATCTTTTCCGAAAGCACTTATAACGGCAAAGATTTTGAAGACGCCATCACGGTGCTTTACGGTCACAGAATGGATTCGGGCGAGATGTTCGGCTCCGTTCAAAGAACGTATTCGAGCCTTGAAAAATTAAAAGAACATAATGTGATAAAGATATATTTACAGGACAGGGAAATAAGCTATCGCGTGTTTGCGGCAGTCCCTTACGACAGACGCCACATTATGTATAACTACGGTGACGGCACACCCCGAAACAGCCGTCTGTTCCTTTACAGTATAGCAAACGTAAAAGAGATCGATGCCGTGATCGATAACGACGAGTTTGCCGAAATAGACGATAAGATGTTGGTCTTATCTACCTGCCTTTACGGCGACAGGACCAGGCGTTATATAGTTGCAGCTAAAAAAATTGAAATATATAAATAATATATATGGAGGCAAAATATGAAAAAAATCATTGCTTTTTCACTCGTGCTTGTAATTTTGTGCAGCATGGTATTCAGCGCATCGGCAGTTGAATTCACTCCGAGCGTTGAGAAAAAAGATGCTCCCGAGATCGTTCCGATCGAATCAGAGGACGGCACGGAGCATGACGCTATCGTCTATGACAAAGACGGTAAAGAAGAGATTTTGGTAGACAAAGGCGATATCATCGAGCTCGTCGTTACCTCTGTCGCTCAAAAGGACCAAGCGATGATCGCAGAGATCACCGAGATCTTGGATAATGCAGAAAAGCAGGTAGGCGGCGCCGAGCACATGGGCAAACTTTCGCCCGATATGTATGAGGCTTTGCGCAAATACAAAGAGGCTTCAAGCGATCCGCTCGTTAAGACCATCGTCGTTGAAGACTTTGTCTGCACCGACCTTTTCGACGTTTCTTTGGTCGAAAACAGAGAGGTTATCTATGCTCTTGAAAACGGACAGAAGATCACTTTCCAGCTTCAGACAAACTTAAAACCCGGTGACGTGTTCTTTATCATCAACAACTGTACCGGTGAAGAATGGAACGTTGTCGACAGTTATGTACTCGATGAAAACGGCGTATTGACCATTACTGTCAGTCAGCTCTGCCCGTGGATCATCGTAAGACCTTTCCTTAACGATGAGCCCTCCGGCCCCGATTCACCGCAGACCGGTTATAACAGCACAAACATCCTTTATTTCGCGACAGGCTTCGCCGCTTTGTCTTTGGGCTTGGCATCTGTATATTTCGTATCAAAGAAAAAAGCGAATAAGCATTGAAAATAAAATATGATCGATCTTCTTCAAGGGTAATAAGAAAGCTTATTCTTATTGCCCTTGTGTTGCTTATAATATTCGGCGCTATGCGAATTATCGAAGTGAAATTGGAAGAGCGGCGCGCCCGTGAGTTCGGCGATCTGTATGGCGAAGACGGAAAGGCGAAACTTTATTATAACGACAAGGTATATGAATATAATGATGATATCGAGACCTTTTTGCTCATGGGTCTTGATAAATTTGAGGGCGGCACGTCGTCGTCGACGTTTTCAAACAATTCTCAATGCGACTTTTTGGTTTTGTTTTGCATTGACAAGAAAAACAAAACATATAATGCTTTGCAGATCAACCGTGATACTATGACCGATATGCCCATTATCGCGGTCGGCGGAGAAGACGGCGGCAAGACTTACGGTCAGATAGCCCTTGCCCACACATACGGCAGCGGCAAAGAAGACAGCTGCCGAAATACGAAAAAAGCCGTTGAATGGCTCCTTTTGCAAAACCGCATCGACCACTATCTTTCAATAACAATGGATGCGGTCGGCAAGATGAACGATGCCGTCGGCGGTGTAACGGTGGAACTTTTGGATGACTTCACGTTTTTGGATCCCGAATATAAAGAGGGCGCGACTGTAAAGCTTTTAGGCGATGACGCACTTTCATACGTTAGGGCAAGAGGTCAGCTCGAAGATTCCACGAACATTTCGCGTATGGCAAGACAGCGCCAGTATATTATGGCGTTCAAGGATGCCTATACCGAATACAGAAAGAAAAATAACAGTATCGGCATAGACGTATTGTCTGATTTTGCCGACAGTCTCGTTTCAGATTGCAACATAAATATGCTTTCGGAAATGGCAGAGGAACTCTCGGCCTATGATATCGGTCAAATATATACTCTTGACGGAGAATCCAAAAAAGGCGAAAAATATATGGAATTCTACGTTGACTCCGAAAAATTGAAGGGTACCGTTATTGAACTTTTATACCGTGAATGTCAAGAATGAAGAACAGACAGGGTTTATTTATGAAAATTTTCAGGCGCGTTGCGGCTTTAATACTTCTTTTGCTGATCCTTTCGGCGATCTTTCAGTTTTCTTCGCAAACTGCCGGTGAATCTGACGATTTGAGCCTTAATGTGTCAAAATTGATCTTCAAGATCATTTACGGCGAAGAAAGGCCCGAGCTTGCCTCCGCCTTCAACCGCGTTTTGCGAAAGATCGCGCATTTCGCCGTTTTCTTCGCTTTGGGCTTTGCCCTCTGCTTCTTCATCGGAAGCTTTAATAAAGCGCCGAAAACAAGAGTAGCCGCTGCGCTGATATCGGGGTTTGTGTTTGCCGTTATCGACGAGAGCCACCAAATCTTCGTTTCGGGACGCGGTCCCGGTCTTTCGGATGTTTGTATAGACTTTGCGGGAATTGCTCTTGCAACGGCGATTTACTCTTTTGTATCGCGCATTTTTTATGCACATAAAAATAAAAAAGGCTCGTGAACGCCGAGTGTTCTTAAGGACACTCGGCGAACGATGTGTTCCACTGCGTGGAACGTGATGTGCCTGTCGGCGTGATGTTCGGCTTTGCCGAGTGATGTGTGCCTCGACGGCGCATGAGTGGAACACATCACATCACTTTTGCAAAGCAAAAACATCACTGCGAGTGAAACGCGCAACATCACTTGCCCGTCAGGGCAAACATCACTACTTGCCTTTTGTAAAAACCAACTGAATAGAAAAAACAGGTTGACTTTTTGTCAGCCTGTTTTTTGATAAGTGCGCACTTACTCACCACAAAGCGGTACTTGTGCTATGAAACTGTCCTTTAGAACAGCCCACGAACACGAGCCTTTTATTTTTTGAGAGTGCAGACGGGATGTGTCAATTTGGCATTTGATCGTTTATTTCAATGAGCAAATTTATGGTTTTGAAAGTTTTTTCGCATGCCTCGACGGCATTTGGTCGGAAACGGCTCTGACCGTCCACCGGACGGTCATTCACTACCGTTTCATTCAAGTCCCGTTTACTGAAAAATATATGCACCAAAAGAAAAAACACGCATCAGCGTGTTTCTTCTTTTGGTGCGAGAAACGGGACTTGAACCCGTATGGATGAACCACACGCCCCTCAAACGTGCGCGTCTACCAGTTCCGCCACTCTCGCATAACAACTATATTGCGTGCAACAAAATATATTATACTTATTTTTCGGGAATTGTCAAGTGTATTTTCGATAAAAAATAAGAATTTGCGCGGATTTCTGCAAAAATAAAAGTCGCTCGATATTCGAGCGACTTTTATTCTTATATATTACTTTTTGAGAGCAATGGCTTTCTTTGCGCTTTCGCAAATATTCTTCGCGGTGAGTCCGTACATTTCAAGAAGCGGAGGAACCTTACCGCTGCGGCCGAAGACGTCGTTTGTGCCGACTCTTACTACCGGAACGGGCATATTCTCACATACAACTTCCGCAACTGCGCTGCCCAGACCGCCGATTATGTTGTGTTCTTCAGCGGTGACGATGGCGCCGGTCTTCTTTGCGGCGTTTATGATGATTTCACTGTCTATCGGTTTTACGGTAGGCATATTGATCACTGCGGCATCGATGCCTTCGTTTGCAAGCAATTCTCTTGCGGCGAGCGCCTGCTCGACCATAAGACCGTTTGCAACGATGGTCACATCGCGGCCCTCGTTCATCTGAATGCCCTTGCCGATCTCGAACTTATAAGTTGCTTTATCGAAGAGCACCGGAACGGCTGCGCGGCCGAAACGGAGATATACGGGACCTACGTATTTGATAGCGGCTTCAACTGCTGCTCTTGCTTCGGTTGCATCTGCGGGGTTGATGACTACCATGCCGGGGATGGTGCGCATGATCGCGATATCTTCGAGGCACTGGTGCGTTGCACCGTCTTCACCGACGGAGATACCTGCGTGAGTTGCGCCTATCTTAACGTTCAAGTGAGGATAGCCTATTGCGTTGCGTACCTGCTCGAAAGCACGGCCTGCCGCAAACATTGCAAAAGAACTTGCGAACGGGATCTTGCCCGTGGTGGAAAGACCTGCGGCAACACACATCATATTGCCTTCTGCAATACCGCAATCGAAGAAACGATCGGGGAATGCCTTTTTGAATACACCGGTCTTTGTAGCGCCGGCGAGGTCGGCGTCAAGCACAACCAAGTCGGGATAAATTGCGCCGAATTCAGCGAGCGCATCGCCGTATGCCTGTCTTGTAGCGATTTTATCTGCCATTTTACATACCTCCTCAGTTGTTGGCAGTCAATTCTTTGACTGCTGCTTGATACTGTTCTTCATTAGGTGCCGTTCCGTGCCAGCTTGCCTGGTCTTCCATAAACGAAACGCCCTTGCCCTTTATTGTCTTTGCGATGATGGCAAAAGGCTTGCCCTTTGTTTCTTTTGCTTTCTTATAAGCGGCTTCGATCTGATCAAAGTCGTGACCGTCGATGACCATTACCTCGAAGCCGAAAGCTTTGAATTTTTCATCGATGGGATGAGGATTCATAACGTCGGTGATTCTGCCGTCGATCTGAAGATTGTTGTTATCTACAACGATGCAGAGGTTATCGAGATGATAGTGACCTGCAAACATTGCGGCTTCCCAGATCTGACCCTCCTGTATCTCGCCGTCGCCGAGTGCGGAATATACGCGATAATTCTTTCCCGAAATCTTTGCCGAAAGTGCCATACCGCAAGCGACCGACATACCCTGACCGAGTGAGCCCGAGCTCATATCAACGCCGGGGGTATGCTTCATATCGGGGTGACCCTGGAGGTAGCTGTCGATATGACGGAACGTTTTGATATCCGACTTGGGGAAAAAGCCGCGCTCTGCCAATACGGAATAGAGGGCGGGAGAGGTATGTCCTTTTGAAAGGACAAAACGGTCACGGTCTTCCTTTTTGGGATCCTTGGGGTCGATATTCATCTCTTCAAAATAGAGATAAGTGAGAATATCGGCAACGGAAAGCGATCCGCCGGGATGGCCGGAGCTTGCGCTGTAAACCGCTTCCAAAATGCTCAAACGCACGTTGTTCGCGGTTTTTTTGAGTTGGTTTTTCTTCTCGGGTGTCATTTAAAATTCCTCCGAATTCATAATTTTTGAATTAAAGTGTTCAAAACACTATTATTTTACAATATTTAAGATGATATGTCAAATCAAATCGCAATAATCTGACGCTGTTTTACATCATTAGTTACTGTCTTTATCTTTATCTCCGAATTTCGCTTTATAGTTTTCGATGCAATGCGTGATTATTGCAGTCGCTTCGTCAACGCCCATGACTTCATCGACGACGGTCTCTTTCTTTTCGAGCGTCTTATAATATGAGAAAAAGTGCGTCATTTCGTCATATACGTGACGGGGCAGCGTGAAAATATCTTTATATCCGTTGTAGTTGGGGTCGTTGTAGGGGATGGCGATGATCTTTTCATCGGAAAGTCCGTTGTCGAGCATCTTGATAACGCCGATAGGATAGCAGCGCACCAAGGTCAGCGGATCGAGTACCTCCGAGCAGAGTACCAAAACATCCAAGGGGTCGTTATCGTCGCCGTATGTACGCGGTATAAAGCCGTAGTTTGCGGGATAGTGTGTCGATGTATAAAGTACACGGTCGAGTATGATAAGTCCCGTTTGCTTATCAAGTTCGTATTTTGCCTTACTTCCTTTTGAAATTTCAATGACGGAAATAAAGTCGGTGGGCTTTATGCGTTCTTCTGAAATAT
>JAGAFQ010000129.1 GCA_017612495.1 Clostridia bacterium | reverse complement strand
TTCCGATGCGAGGTGACTGAATTGACGATACTCATTGATATGGATGATACCATCGAAACACTGCTTGCATCGTGGCTTGCCGTCGCAAACGAGCGCTACGGCACAAGCGTCAGATATGAAGACGTTTCAGACTGGGATATCACGAAGGCTTTTCCCGGATATACGCACGAGCAGATATACGGCCTTATTCTCGAAAAGGGATTTTGGAAAAACGTTTTTCCCATCGAACACGCAAAAGAGGTCATAGACCGTTTGCGTGCGGCGGGCAACAAGCTTTATATCGTCACGGCGACACCGAAGACCGGAGTCGAAGAAAAAATGGATATGCTCTTCAAGTATTTTCCCGAATTCTCTTGGGATGACGTTATAATAACGGCGCATAAGCAGATGGTGATGGGCGATTATCTTATCGACGACAATCCGAAAAATCTTTTGGGCGGCAGTTATAAAAAGATATTGATCGACTGCCCGCACAATTTGAAATTCGATGCCGAAAAAAACGGTATGATAAGAGTACACGATTGGTACGATATAGAAAAGATCTTCTTTTGAGGTGAAAATGGAGTTAGTAAAAGCAAAAGAGAGCGATCTTGATTTTGTGAGAAAGACGTATATATCGGTGCAGGGCACAGAATTCTGCCCGTGGAACGAATATTATCCGTCAGAAACCGAAATAAGCGCCGATATGGCGGCAAAAACGCTCTTTATTCTTCGTGACGGCGAAAAGCGGCTCGGAGCCATCTCGGCGGTGCCCGAAAACGAGCTTGATGCTTTTGGATGTTTTAAGGTAAAAGAAAACGCAAAAGAGATAGCGCGCATCTGCATAGCCCCCGAATATCAAGGCAGGGGATATGCCGCAAAGATGGTCGGGCTGATGATAAATAAACTCAAAGAAGAGGGTGCCGCGGCGGTGCGCATTTCGGTTTACGTAAAGAATGTGCCGGCAGAAAAAACATATAAAAAGCTCGGCTTCGACTTTCTTATGAAAACGGAGCTTTACGGGGCGGAATACTATATTTGCGAAAAAGTTTTGTGAGGTGACCGTAATAATGACAAGAAAAGAAATCGCAATGCAATATTTTTATGACGGCTATAACTGCGCCCAGGCGGTCGTGCTTGCTTTTTTTGACGTTGCGGATGCCGATAAAGAAACGCTCGTCAAAATTTCTTCGTCATTCGGCGGAGGTATCGGCAGACTGCGCGAGGTGTGCGGCACCGTCAGCGGTATGGCGATGGTCTTGGGGCTGCTTTACGGCTATGATGATGCCGCCGATCACGACAAGAAAACGGAACTCTATGAAAAGATACAAACTCTTGCAAAGGAATTTGAAAAAGAAAACGGGTCTATTGTCTGCCGCGAGCTTTTGGGAGGTGTTAATGGGCATTCGCATCCCACACCCGATAAGCGCACAGACGAATATTATAAAAAGCGCCCCTGCGCCGAGCTTGTCGGTATGGCGGCGGAAATGCTCGAAAAATTCATATATGAAAATCCGATACCGAAAGGAGAAAAGGTATGCTTAAAATAGAAAATTTAACGAAAAAATACGGTGAAAAATGCGCGGTCGATTCTTTGTCGCTGCACATTAAAAGCGGAGAGATCTACGGCTTCATCGGTCACAACGGAGCGGGCAAAACCACGACCTTGCGCGCCGTTTGCGGCATTTTACAGTTCGATGAGGGAGAGATCACGATCGACGGGAAGTCGATCAAAACCGATGCGCTCGAATGTAAAAAGAAAATCGCGTATATCCCCGATAATCCCGATCTTTATGACTTTATGAGCGGAATAAGATATCTCAACTTCGTTGCGGATATTTACGGCATCCCGTCTGATATACGCGCAAAGAGAATAAGTAAGTATGCCGATGCTTTTGAGATCACAAACGATCTTGCAAATCCCATCGCATCATATTCGCACGGAATGAAGCAGAAGCTTGCCATCATTGCCGCGTGGATACACGAGCCGAAGCTCATCATCATGGATGAGCCCTTTGTCGGACTCGACCCCAAAGCGGCACACATCTTAAAGGGGATGATGAGAGAGGTCTGCGACTGCGGCGGCGCGATATTCTTCTCGACTCACGTCTTGGAGGTCGCCGAAAAGCTTTGCGATGAGATAGCCATAATAAGTCACGGCAAACTCATCAAAAACGGTACTATGGAAGAGGTCAAGGGCGATGAATCGCTTGAAGACGTCTTCTTGGAATTGGAGGCCGAATAATGTTAAGATCTCTGCTTTCAAAGCAGTTTATGGAGATCTTCCGCTCATATTTTTATGATTCAAAGAAAAACAAACCGCGCTCAAAAGCGAAGATGATCTTTTATTTTGCGTTTTTTGCTTTTCTCATAATCGGTGTTCTGGGCGGAATGTTCACGTTTCTGTCACTGCTTTTGTGCGGCACGTTCGTCTCACTCGGGCTCGGCTGGTTCTATTATTTCTTGATGGGCTCGTTATCGATATTGTTAGGCACGTTCGGCTCGGTGTTCAATACCTTCCAGTCGCTCTATCTTGCAAAAGATAACGATCTGCTCTTGTCGATGCCCATACCCGTATCGACGATAATGACGGCTCGTCTTTTAGGCGTATATTTGCTCGGCACGATGTATTCCGCCACGGCGCTTATCCCCGCGATAATAGTTTATTGCATCAATACAAAATGGGCGATCGCTTCCATTATCGGCGGCATTTCGATGCTTTTGTTCGTAACTCTTTTCGTCTTTGTGCTTTCCTGCCTTTTGGGCTTTATCGTTGCAAAGATCTCGACAAAGATCAAAAACAAGAGCTTTGTTACGGTGTTAGTGTCGCTTTTGTTCTTCGGAGCGTATTATTTCTTTTATTTCAAGGCACAGGAGTATGTTTCGGCGATACTTGAAAATGCGCTCATCTACGGTGATATAGTCAAAAATTCGGCATATCCGCTCTATCTTTTCGGCAGAGTCGGTGAGGGTGATGCCTTTTCCGTTATGATTTTCATTGCCGCAGTTTTGCTTCTTTGCGCTGCCGTGTTCATACTCATTTCGAGAAGCTTTGTCAAGATCGCAACTTCGAGCGGCGCCGCTAAAAGCAACACATACAAAGAAAAGCGCGCAAAGCAAAAGGGAAAAGTCGCAACGCTTCTTTCAAAGGAGTTTTCGCGCCTCTATTCCAGCTCGCTCTATATGCTCAACTCCTGTCTTGGCATCTTGTTCATACCGGCTTTGGGAATAGTATTTTTGCTAAAAGGCGATTTGCTGCTTTCGGCATTTTCCTTTTTCGGCGAAGGCAGCGGAATACCGCTCGTCTTGATGGCGGCAATACTGTGTATGGCGATGTCAATGGTCGACGTCGGCGCGCCGTCAGTCTCTCTTGAGGGCAAAAATATGTGGATATTGCAGTCTTTGCCCGTCGATATGGGAGACGTCATAACCGCAAAACTCTTCGTGCAGTTATTTCTGACTCTCATACCTACGGTATTTTCGCTTATTTGCATCGTCATCGCGGCGAAATTCCCGATATTCGATACGGTGCTTTTTGTAATATCGGTCTTAATGTTCTGCCTTATGATGTCGCTTTTCGATATTTTCGCTTCGATAAAATTCGCAAATCTCAACTATACCAATGAACTGGTGCCGATAAAGCAAGGTTTGTCTGTCTTTTTGGCGATCTTCGGAGTGTGGGGAATGGCGATAGCTTTCGGAGGCATATATTTTGCCGTTGCGAAATATATCTCCGTCGGCTGGTATTTTGCGGCGTCAAGCGCGGTTTTTGCCGCCGTTTCGCTGATACTTTACAAATGGATATACGGCAGAGGAAAAGAAAAACTGAAAACGTTATAAAAAATGCGGACTGAAAAGTCCGCATTTTTTTGACGAAATCTCGCTTATTTTATTGACAGTATATTTCTGCCGTGATATAATACCTAAAATAATTAAATTATATACAGTCCGCCTTGAAAGGAATTCCGAAATGACTTACAAACCCGACCAATTTGCGATAAAGACAGACAATAATTGTCATCCCGATTTGCAAGATATGGAATTCGTGTTTGAAAAAATAGGCAGAGGAGCCTCTTTCGATAATTCCCGATATGTTATTTTACCCGGTTTTTGCGACGTGCATGTGCATTTTCGCGAGCCGGGTTTTTCTTATAAAGAAACGATAAAGAGCGGAACGGCGGCGGCACTGCACGGCGGATATACCGACGTATGCACCATGCCGAATCTTTTGCCCGTGCCCGACTGCAAAAAGAATTTGGATGTGCAGACGGAGATCATCAAAAGAGATGCCTTGATAAACGTCTATCCCTACGGCGCGATAACAAAGGATCAAAAGGGTGAAAAGCTTTCGGATATGGCGGATATGGCAAACGACGTCATAGCCTTTTCAGATGACGGCAAAGGCGTGCAGAGCGATGATATCATGCAAAAGGCGATGGAAGAAGCGAAGCGGCTCTCAAAGCTCATCGTTGCCCATTGCGAGGTAAATTCTCTGCTTTGCGGCGGATATATACACAAAGGCAGATATGCCGAGAGCCACGGGCATCGCGGCATCGTGTCGGAGAGCGAATGGCGGCAGGTCGAGCGCGATATATCAATAGCGAAAAAGACGGGATGCAAATATCACGTCTGCCATATTTCCTGCTCGGAAAGCGTCGAGCTCATACGAAGGGCAAAAACGGAGGGCGTGGATGTCAGCTGCGAAACGGCACCGCATTATCTCACCTTATGCGAAGACGATCTTTGCGAGGACGGACGCTTCAAGATGAATCCGCCTTTGCGCTCAAAAGAAGACAAAGAGGCGCTCATTCGCGGCATTTGCGACGGAACGATCGATATGATCGCCACAGATCACGCGCCCCACTCGAAAGAGGAAAAATCGCGCGGACTTTGCGACAGCGCATTCGGCATAGTCGGGCTTGAAACGGCTTTTCCAGTTTTATATACGTCACTTGTGAAAACGGGCGTTATCACCCTTGAAAAGCTTGTCTGCCTTTTGGCGAAAAATCCGAGAGAGCGGTTTTCGATCCCGCAAGGATCTGATTTTTCGGTATGGGATATGCAATGCGAATATAAGATAGATCCCGAAAACTTCTTATCGCTCGGCAGAGCGACCCCATACGAGGGGAAAACGGTTTTCGGCAAAAATATAATGACCGTTGTAAACGGCAAGGTTTATGAATTTTGAATTTGATTTGCGGTAGGTACCGCGGGAGGAATACGAAAGTGGCAAAAAGAAAAGATATCAAAAAGGTGCTTATCATCGGCTCGGGACCTATCGTCATAGGTCAGGCGGCTGAATTTGACTATGCGGGAACGCAGGCGTGTCTTGCGCTCAAAGAAGAGGGCTATGAGGTTATTTTATGCAACTCGAATCCCGCGACGATAATGACCGATACGACCATTGCCGACAAGGTGTATATGGAGCCGTTGACGCTTGAATACATAGCAAAGATTTTAAGATATGAGCGCCCCGACGCCATCGTTCCCGGCATCGGCGGTCAGACGGGTCTGAATCTTGCGATGCAGCTCGAGAAAAAGGGCATACTCAAAGAATGCGGTGTAAAGCTGCTCGGCACGTCGAGCGAGAGCATCGAAAGAGCCGAAGACCGCGAACTGTTCAAAGAGATGTGCCAGTCGATAGGCGAGCCGGTCATCCCATCCGAGATAACTTATTCTCTTGACGAAGCCAAGGCGGCGGCAAAAAAGATAGGATATCCCGTAGTTTTGCGCCCCGCATTCACTCTCGGCGGAACGGGCGGCGGCTTTGCCGACGATGAAGCAGAGCTCATCGAAATCGGCACTAACGCATTCAAGCTTTCCCCCGTTCACCAGGTCTTGATAGAAAAGAGCGTTAGGGGATATAAAGAGATCGAATTCGAGGTCATGCGCGATTCATCCGATAACGCCATCACGATATGCGGTATGGAAAACGTCGATCCCGTCGGCGTTCACACCGGTGACTCCGTTGTCGTGGCGCCGATATTGTCGCTGTCAAAAGAAGATGAGAAGATGCTCAACGACAGCGCGATAAAAATAATACGCGAACTCAAAATAGAGGGCGGATGCAATGTGCAGTTCGCGCTCGATCCCAATTCAAGCGAATATTATCTTATCGAGGTAAACCCCCGTGTATCGCGTTCATCAGCCCTTGCATCAAAGGCGAGCGGATATCCCATCGCAAGAGTGACGGCGAAGATCGCCATGGGTATGCTCTTATCCGAAATACCCGTTGCGGGCGGAACGGCGGCAACGGAGCCGCGTCTTGACTATATCGTGGCAAAATTCCCCCGTTTTCCGTTCGATAAGTTTTCATCCGCAACGAATGTGCTCGGTACGCAGATGAAGGCGACGGGCGAGGTCATGGGCATCGGCTCGACTCTTGAAGAGTGCTTCTTGAAATCGGTGCGCTCTCTTGAAACGGGCGTTTGCCACTTCCATCTTGCCAAATTCGATAATATGGAAAGCGCGGAAATATACAAATATCTCGAAAAATCGCGCGACGATATGATATATGCCATTTCAGAGCTTTTGCGCCGCGATGAAACGGTCGAAAAGATACACGCCGCGACAAAGGTCACGGAACTGTTCATTGAGAGCATTCGCAACATCGTTTTGACCGAAAGAGAGCTTAAAGCAAAAATCGGCGACGTAAATGTATTGTCAAAAGCCAAGAAGAGGGGATTTTCCGATAAGTTCATAGCAAAGCTCTGGCAGAAAAAAGAAACGGAGATCTACGCTCTTCGCCGCGAAAACGGCATCATACCCGTTTTCAGAATGGTCGATACTCTTCATACCGGCAAGTATATCGCATATCTCTATTCGTCATATACGGGTCAGAATGAATCGCGTTTGACCGATAAAAAGAAAGTCGTCGTTTTGGGCGCAGGTCCGATAAGAATAGGTCAGGGCGTTGAATTCGACTATTCGACCGTTCATGCCGTTCAGACCATCAAGCGCGCAGGATATGAAGCGATCATCATAAACAACAACCCCGAAACGGTCTCGACTGACTATACGACTGCCGATAAGCTCTATTTTGAGCCGCTGACTCCCGAAGACGTCATGGCGATCATCGACTATGAAAAGCCGGAGGGCGTTATCGCATCTCTCGGCGGACAGACCGCCATCAACCTTGCAGAGCCGCTTGTCGAAAGAGGCGTCAAGATCATCGGCACAGACTGCGATGCTATCGAGAGGGCTGAAAACCGCGATGCCTTTGAAAAGGTACTGTCGGATCTCAATATCCCGCAGCCAAACGGCAGAGCCGTCACCAAGATAGAAGACGGCGTTTTGGCGGCAAAGGAGATAGGATATCCCGTTTTGGTGCGTCCCTCGTTCGTGCTCGGCGGAAGAGCGATGCAGATAGTCGCAAACGAAGAACAACTCCGCCACTATCTTAAAACCGCCGTCGAGATCGACGAGGACAAGCCCGTTTTGGTCGATAAGTATATAGAGGGCAAAGAGGTCGAGGTCGACGCTATATGCGACGGCGTTGACGTATTCGTGCCCGGCATTATGGAACTTGTCGAGCGCACGGGCGTACACTCGGGCGACTCGATAAGCGTATATCCCTCGTTCAGCATCTCAAACAAGGTCAAGGGCACTATCTTGCAGTATGCAAAGAAGCTCGGCACCGGCATCGGTATCATCGGTCTTTATAACATCCAGTTTATAGTCGATAAGAACGAAAACGTCTTTATAATCGAGGTCAACCCCCGTTCATCGAGAACTGTTCCGTTCCTCTCAAAGGCAACGGGATACAGCCTTGCCGATATAGCGACAGACGTCATTTTGGGCAAGAGCTTGAAGGAGCAGGGAATTTTCGGTATATATCCCGATGAAAAGAAACGCTTTTACGTAAAAGTCCCCGTGTTCTCATTCAACAAGATAAAGGGACTTGACGCATATCTTTCACCCGAAATGAAATCGACGGGCGAAGCGATAGGCTATGACGATAAGCTTAACCGCGCGCTTTATAAGGCGCTTCAGGCTTCCGGCACGCACGTTCAGAACTACGGCACGGTCTTTGTGACCATCGCCGATAAAGACAAAGACGAGGCACTGCCCCTCATTCGCCGCTTCTATAATCTCGGCTTCAACATCGAGGCGACGCTCGGCACGGCGAAATTCCTCAAAGAAAACGGAATTCGCACGCACGTGCTCAAAAAGATAAGCGAAGACAAGGAGGAGATACCCTCCGCCATCCGCCAGGGACATATCGCCTACGTTATAAACACCCGTGATATCGGCTCTTCCGATCAAGAGAGCGACGGCGCCCAGATACGCCGTCTTTCGACCGAAAACAACGTCACCATTTTTACGGCGCTCGATACCGTCAGAGTGCTTTTGGACGTTTTGGAAGAAACGACACTCACAATTTCCACCATTGATTCGTAAGGGAGAACCCAATGAAAAACTGTATTTTCACGGTGAATGAAAATATAAATATCGCCAAAGACGTTTATAAAATGACGCTTTCGGGCGACACGTCGGATATCGTTTTTCCCGGTCAGTTCGTGAACATCGCGCTTTCGGGCAAGTTTTTGCGCCGCCCCATTTCGGTCTGCGACGTAAACGGGAATGAGCTGACGCTTATTTACAAGGTCGTCGGAGGCGGCACGGAGCAGTTATCGAAAATGACGGGCAGAGAAAAACTCGATATTTTATCGGGACTCGGCAACGGATATGATATAAACGTGCCCGGCAAACGTATGCTCCTTTGCGGGGGAGGGGTCGGAATACCGCCGCTTTATCTCCTTGCAAAAAGGCTTATTGCCGCCGGAGCGGAATGTATCTGCGCCTTCGGCTTTGCCGACAAATGCGACGTTTTCTATACGGACGAATTCAAAAAACTCGGCTGCGAGGTGAATATCGCGACGGTTTCGGGCGCTCTCGGCACAAAGGGCTTTGTCACCGATATTTTCCCCGAAGAATACGATTACGTTTTCACCTGCGGTCCCGAGCCGATGTTAAAAGCGGTATATAAAAAATCAAAAACGGGCGGACAGTTCAGCTTTGAAGCGCGTATGGGATGCGGCTTCGGCGCTTGTATGGGATGCTCCTGCAAGACGATCGCGGGCGCAAAACGCATCTGCAAGGACGGTCCCGTTCTTAAAAAGGAGGAGATCTTATGGGAAGATTAAGCGTAGATCTTTGCGGCAAGGAACTTGATAACCCCATAATCCCCGCCTCGGGAACTTTCGGCTTCGGATATGAATTCGCAGAACTGTATGACATAAACTGCCTCGGCACTTTTTCATTCAAGGGCACGACAAGAGATATGCGCTTCGGCAATCCGCTGCCGCGCATTGCGGAGTGCGAAAGCGGAATGATAAATTCCGTCGGACTTCAAAATCCGGGCATCGACAAAGTGATATCGTGCGAACTGCCGAAATTGCGCCGCTGTTTTCACAAACCCGTGATGGCGAACGTCAGCGGCTTTTCGACAGACGAATATGCCGAGGTGTGCGAAAGGCTTGACGGGGAGGATAATGTCGGCTGGATCGAGGTCAATATAAGCTGCCCCAACGTTCACGGCGGAGGAATGAGCTTCGGCACCGATCCGAAAATGGCAAATGCCGTTACCAAAGCCGTAAAAGCAAAGACGAAAAAACCGATCATCATAAAACTCAGTCCCAACGTCACGGATATTTCAGAAATCGCAAAGGCGTGCGAGGAGGGCGGAGCCGACGGCATAAGTCTTATAAACACGCTGCTCGGAATGAGAATAGATCTCAAAACAAAAAAGCCGATCATCGCCAACAAAATGGGCGGCTTTTCGGGCAAGGCGATTTTTCCCGTAGCGCTGCGAATGGTATATCAGGTCTATGAGGCAGTCAAAATTCCCGTTGTGGGCATGGGCGGCATCTCTTGTGCCGAAAACGTGGTCGAGATGATGCTTGCGGGCGCCTGCGCCTGCCAGATAGGAGCGCAAAATCTTGTCGATCCTTATGCCTGCCGCGATATCATAGACGATTTGCCGCGCGTTTTGGATAAATACGGAATAAAGAATATAAAAGACATAATAGGGGGTGCGCACTGATGGGACGCGACGTTATCATTGCCTGCGATTTTTCAAGTGCTGAAAAAACGTTTGAATTTCTCGATCTGTTTACGGATAAAAAGCCTTTTGTCAAGATCGGAATGGAACTTTTCTATGCGGAGGGACCGTCGATAGTTCGCAAGCTAAAAGAAAGGGGACACAAGATCTTTCTCGATTTGAAGCTTCACGATATCCCCAACACCGTCAAAAAGGCGATGAGCGTTCTTCGCGATCTCGATATCGATATCTGCAACCTCCACGCGGGCGGCACTAAAAAGATGATGGAGGCGGCTTTGGAGGGCTTGACGCGCCCCGACGGCACAAGACCGCTGCTTATCGCCGTCACGCAGCTGACGTCGACTGATAGGGAGGCTATGGAAAACGACCTTTTGATACACGAGCCCATCGACAAAGTGGTCATGCACTATGCAAAATGCGCAAAAGAGGCAGGTCTTGACGGCGTTGTGTGTTCGCCTCTTGAAGCGCAAAAGGTACACGCCATTTGCGGAGACGGATTTTTGACGGTGACTCCGGGTGTGCGTTTTGAAGATTCCGATAAGGGAGATCAAAAGCGCGTGATGACACCCGCAGAGGCTAAAAAGATCGGCTCCGATTATATCGTTGTCGGCAGACCTATAACTGCATCCGATGATCCCGTGGGGGCTTATTACAGATGCATAAAAGAATTCGTCGATTAAAAGAAAGGATGCGGATGAATGATGAAAACCCAACTTGAAAATCTTATTGCAAAAGATCTTTTGTCTATAAAGGCGGTGTTTTTCCGTCCCGATGAGCCCTTTATCTGGGCGAGCGGAATAAAGAGCCCCGTATATTGCGATAACAGACTTACGCTGACAGACGTTAAAGTAAGATACGACGTCGAAAACGGACTTGCCTCTTTGGTGAAAGAATACTATCCCGATGCCGAGGTGCTTATGGGAACGTCGACCGCCGGCATCGCGCACGCGGCGATAGTCGGCCATATACTCTCAATGCCTATGGGATACGTCCGTTCGGGCGCCAAGGACCACGGCAGACAAAACAGAATAGAGGGCAAGCTTTCGCGCGGTCAAAAGACGGTCGTCGTTGAAGATCTCATATCGACGGGCGGCAGTGTTATTGAGACTGTCAATGCTTTAAGAGAAGCAGGTGCCGACGTTTTGGGCGTTGTCAGCATCTTTACCTACGGTATGAAAAAGGGAATTGAGCGCCTTGCCGAAGAAAATATCAAAAACGTATCGCTCACGAATTTTGACTGCATCGCAAAGACAGCCGCCGAAAACGGATATATAAAAGAGGATGACGTCAAGCGCCTTTTGGCATTCAGAGACGATCCGTCAGACGAATCGTGGATAAAGGCATAATTTCTGACTTGTATAAAGGATGGACAAGATATGAAAAGTGTGATTGACGTCGTCGATCTGACGGTCGGCGAAATAGACGAACTTATAAAGATCGCCTGCGATATCATCGAAAATCCCGAAAAATATCAGGATGCGATGAAGCATAAAAAACTTGCGACGCTCTTTTTCGAGCCCTCGACAAGAACGAGGTTGAGTTTTGAAGCGGCGATGTATGAACTCGGCGGCAGCGTCCTTTCTGTTTCAAGCGCGCAGTCGTCGTCTGCCGCAAAGGGCGAGAGCATTGCCGACACCGCAAAGACGGTCAGCCAATATGCCGATATCATCGCCATGCGCCACCCCAAAGACGGCGCGGCGCTCGCAGCATCGACAAACGCCTCGATACCCGTTATAAACGCGGGTGACGGCGGCCATTGCCACCCCACCCAAACCCTTGCCGATCTTTTGACTGTCTACCGTGAAAAGGGAGGCTTTGAAAATCTCTGTGTCGGCATTTGCGGCGATCTCAAATACGGCAGAACGGTACATTCGCTCATAGCGGCTCTCAGCCGCTATGCGGGCATAAAATTCGTGCTTATCTCGCCGAAGGAACTTTCCGTTCCGGAATACGTGACCGAAGGAATAATCAAGAAAAACAACATCCCCTTTACCGAAACGGAATTTCTTGAAGAGGCGATGCCGAAACTCGATATTTTGTATATGACGCGCATCCAGCGCGAAAGATTTGATTCCGAAGAAGAATATATGCGCTTAAAGGACAGTTATATTTTGACTCCCGATAAACTTTCGGGCGCAAAGCCCGATCTTTCGATACTTCACCCCCTGCCGAGAGTCAACGAGATCAGCGTGGATATTGACAAAGATCCCCGTGCGTGTTATTTTAAGCAGGTAAGGTACGGAAAATATATGCGTATGGCGCTCATCTTAAAACTTATCGATGAAGCCGAAAAAGACGGCAAAACGACTGTTCGCGGCACACACATCGAAAATGCCGTATGCAAGAACGCAAGATGCGTCACGAACTGCGAAAGAGAACTTGAAAAACTTTTTTATCATACCGAAAACGGCGAATGCCGCTGCAGCTGGTGTGACACAAAAATTGACTGAACAGAAAGGAAAAAATACATGGCAACTTTTATTAACGAAGCAGCACATACCTTTAACGAATATCTGCTCATCCCCGGCTATTCTTCAGAAGAATGTGTTCCGTCGAACGTATCGCTCAAAACTCCGCTTGTCAAGTTCAAAAAGGGCGAAGAGCCGGCTATCACGATGAATATACCGATGGTTTCGGCCATTATGCAGTCCGTTTCCGGCGACCGTTTGGCTGTTGCTCTTGCCACCGAGGGCGGCGTTTCGTTCATTTACGGTTCTCAGTCAATAGAAGACGAGGCGGCAATGGTCTATCGCGCAAAGACGCATAAGGCGGGCTTTGTCAAGAGCGATTCCAACGTCAGCCCCGAAGATACACTTGCCGACGTCGTTGCGCTGACGGCAAGAACGGGACATTCCACCATAGCCGTCACCGAAGACGGAACGAGCGAGGGCAAGCTCGTCGGCATCGTCACATCGCGCGATTACCGTGTCAGCCGTATGGAAATGACACAAAAGGTCAAGACCTTTATGACTCCTTTTGACAAGCTTGTTTTTGCAAAAGAGGGAACTACCTTAAAAGAAGCGAACGACATCATCTGGGATCATAAGCTCAACTCTCTTCCCATTATTTCCGAAGACGGAAAACTTTGCTATTTCGTTTTCCGCAAGGACTATGATTCACACAAACAAAACCCCAACGAATTGCTCGATTCCAAGAAAAGATACGTTGTCGGCGCGGGCATCAATACCCGTGACTATGCCGAGCGCGTGCCCGCACTTTTGGCGGCAGGCGCCGACGTGCTTTGCATCGACTCCTCCGAGGGATTTTCAGAATGGCAGAAGCGCACCATTGCGTGGATAAGAGAAAATTACGGCGACACCGTTAAGGTCGGCGCCGGAAACGTCGTTGACGCCGACGGTTTCAGGTTTTTGGCGGACTGCGGCGCTGACTTCATCAAGGTCGGCATCGGCGGAGGCTCTATCTGTATCACCCGTGAAACGAAAGGCATCGGACGCGGTCAGGCAACGGCTCTTATCGACGTCTGCGCGGAAAGAGATAAATATTATAAAGAAACGGGCATATATATTCCCGTATGCTCCGACGGCGGCATCGTTTATGACCACCACATAACCCTTGCTTTGGCAATGGGCGCCGATTTCGTTATGCTCGGCAGATATTTTGCGCGCTTTGACGAAAGCCCGTCAAACAAAGTGAGCATCGGCGGCACATACTATAAAGAATATTGGGGCGAGGGCTCTGCCCGTGCCCGCAACTGGCAGAGATACGATCTCGGCGGAGATAAAAAACTCTCGTTCGAGGAGGGCGTCGATTCCTACGTTCCCTATGCCGGCAGCTTAAAAGACAACGTTGCGCTTTCGCTGAGCAAAGTGCGCTCGACTATGTGTAACTGCGGCGCTTTATCCATACACGAACTGCAAAAGAAAGCGAAGCTCACGCTTGTCAGCGCAACGAGCATTGTCGAGGGCGGCGCGCACGACGTCATTCAAAAAGATAAAAACGCCATGTCAAAATAGAATCGGACCGAATAACTTGACATATTATCGGTAATTTGATATACTTACGGTGTTATTAAACTTTCTCTGCGACTGACGGATCATGTGGAGCACCACAAAGAAACAGAGATATCGCATCTTTTATTGCCGACCGTCTGGGCACACCGTTTTCAAAGCTCTCGGTGTGCCCTTTTATGTTATTTTGATATCACGGCCACAGTCGGGTGCGCAAAAAAATTCTTGGCGAAAAATTCAAAATCAAAAGTAAAAAGTTATGGAGATGTGCAAATGAACTTTTTTGAAGATCTTAAAAACTACGATTCCGAGGTCGCGCAGGCGTGTCAGCTCGAACTCGAACGCCAAAGAGGCAACATCGAACTCATCGCATCCGAAAACATCGTTTCAAAAGCGGTGCTTTTGGCGGCAGGCGGAGTTTTGACGAATAAATATGCCGAGGGATATCCTCAAAAGAGATATTACGGCGGATGTCAATGCGTCGATATCGTAGAGGATATCGCAAGAGACAGAGCCAAAAAGCTTTTCGGCGCCGAGCATGCAAACGTTCAGCCCCACTGCGGTGCAAGCGCAAACCTTGCCGCGTTCTTCGCTTTTGTAAATCCCGGAGATACAGTTATGGGAATGGATCTGTCACAGGGCGGTCACTTGTCTCACGGTTCTCCCGTCAATATTTCGGGCAAGTATTTCAACATCGTACCCTACGGTGTCGATCTTGAAACCGGACTTATCGACTACGACAATATGGAAAAACTCGCAAAGGCGAACAAGCCGAAGCTTATCGTTGTCGGTGCGAGCGCATATTCGCGCATCATCGACTTTAAGCGCTGCCGTGAGATAGCAGACGAGGTCGGCGCATATCTTATGGTCGATATGGCGCACATCGCAGGTCTTGTCGCCGCAGGTGTCCATCCCTCTCCCGTGCCTTACGCCGACGTCGTCACAACGACAACGCACAAAACGTTAAGAGGTCCCAGAGGCGGTATGATACTTTGCCGCGAGGAATATGCAAAGCAGATAGATAAGGCTATCTTCCCCGGAACGCAGGGCGGTCCTCTCATGCACATCATCGCCGCAAAAGCAGTGGCTTTGGGCGAGGCTTTGAAACCCGAATTCTGCGATTATGCAAAGAACATCGTTATGAATGCAAAGGTTCTTTCGGAAGAACTCATCAAAAGAGATATCAAGCTCGTTTCGGGCGGCACCGATAACCATCTGATGCTCCTCGATTTACGCGATAAGAGCATTACCGGCAAAGATCTCGAACACAATCTTGACCTGGTACATATCACCGCGAACAAAAACACCGTTCCGAACGATCCTCAAAGCCCGTTTATCACAAGCGGTCTGCGCGTCGGCACTCCCGCCGTCACCACAAGAGGTTTCGGCTGCGATGAAATGAAGCTCATTGCCGGATGGATCTCCGATTCGATCTATGATTTTGAAGGCAATAAGGCAAGAATATTAAAAGAAGTCGGGGAACTTTGCGAGGCTTATCCGATTTATTAAGCATTTGGAGGGAACGGTATGGCACATCTTTCCGATATTGAGATCGCGCAAAGCTGCAAAATGAAGCCGATTTATGAAATCGCTAAAGCGGCAAATACCGATGAAAAATATATCGAGCCTTACGGAAAATATAAAGCAAAGGTCGATCTTAAACTCCTTTCTGAAACAAAGAATAAAGACGGCAAGCTGATTTTGGTCACGGCGATAACGCCGACACCGGCAGGCGAGGGCAAGACCACGACAACGATAGGTCTTGCAGACGGTCTGCGCCGCATAGGCAAAAATGTGACTGTCGCGTTGCGCGAGCCGTCGCTCGGGCCCGTTTTCGGGGTCAAGGGCGGCGCCGCCGGAGGCGGATATGCGCAAGTTGTGCCTATGGAAGATATAAATCTGCATTTTACCGGTGACTTTCACGCCATCGGCGCCGCGAACAATCTTCTTGCCGCAATGCTCGACAACCATATCCATCAAGGCAATGCTCTCGGCATCGACGTGCGCAAGATCACGTGGAAAAGATGCGTCGATATGAACGACCGTCAACTCCGCTTTATCGTTGACGGTATGGGGGGCAAGGCAAACGGCGTTCCCCGCGAAGACGGTTTCGATATCACCGTCGCGTCGGAGATCATGGCGATCTTCTGTCTTTCAAGCTCGCTTCATGACTTGAAAGAGCGTCTTTCAAAGATCATTGTCGGCTATACTTTCGATAACAGACCCGTGACGGCAAAGGATCTCGGCGCCGTCGGTGCCATGGCGGCACTCTTGAAGGATGCCTTAAAACCGAATCTCGTTCAGACACTTGAATGTACGCCCGCATTCGTTCACGGCGGACCTTTTGCAAACATCGCTCACGGATGCAATTCCGTCATCGCCACCAAGATGGCGCTCAAAATGGGCGATTATACCGTGACGGAGGCAGGCTTCGGTACCGATCTCGGAGCCGAGAAATTCCTCGATATAAAATGCCGTATGTCGGGGCTTGTGCCGTCTGCGGTCGTAATGGTGGCGACCGTGCGCGCGCTCAAAATGCACGGCGGACTTTTGAAAACAGAACTTGAAAAAGAAGATCTATGCGCCCTTGAAAAGGGAATACCGAATCTTTTGCGCCACGTCTCGAACATCAAAAACGTTTATAATTTGCCCTGCGTCGTCGCGATCAACCGTTTTCCGACCGACACAGACAAAGAAATAGATTTTATTATCAAGAAATGTAAAGAACTCGGCGTCAACACCGTGTTATCTACCGTTTGGGCAGACGGCTCACGCGGCGGCGAAGACCTTGCCAAAGAGGTCGTGCGCCTTTGCGAAGAAGAAAAGGGCGATTTCAGGTTTGCTTATGACGACGATCTTTCGATCTCAGAAAAGATCGAAGCGGTCGCAAAAAAGATATACGGCGCCGACGGTGTTATTTTCACACCGACTGCCGAGGGTCAGATAAAGGAGCTCACAAAGCTCGGCTTTGACAAGGTGCCGGTTTGTATTGCGAAAACGCAGTACAGTTTTTCCGATGATCCGACAAAGCTCGGCGCTCCGCGCGGCTTTAACATCACCGTCAAAAACGTTAAAATTTCAGCCGGTGCCGGCTTTATCGTCGTCTTGACGGGCGATATCTTGACAATGCCGGGACTTCCGAAAGTGCCTGCGGCAGAAAAGATCGACGTAGACGATGACGGAAAAATAACAGGACTGTTTTAATAAAAATAACCGCTTGCGCGGTTATTTTTATGCTTTTATTTACATTTGTGTTCGATTTTGGTATAATTATGTCATTCTTCGGAAGGATTTTTTGATCATGATAGATTTGCTTACAACAGAAAAAGAGTTGATATCTCCGCACATAAAGGCAGGCGGCACGGCTATAGATTTTACGATGGGCAACGGACACGACACCCTTTGGCTCTCGCGCGCCGTTGGAGATAACGGACACGTCTTTGCCTTTGATATCCAAGAGGCGGCACTTGAAAACACCAAAGAGTTGCTTTCTCAAAACGGCAGAGAAAACTGCACATTGATCTTGGATTCTCATTCCAACGTCAAAGAATACGTAAAGGAGCCGATCTGCGTCGGACTATTCAATCTCGGCTATTTGCCGGGAGGCGACCGCACGATAACCACGAAAAGAGAAAGCACGATAGCGGCTATCAGGGCGGCGATCGACTTGCTCTTGCCCGGCGGCGGACTTTTGATAGCCGTTTATCCCGGCCATGCCGAGGGAAGCGCCGAGGGCAAGCTCATCGAAGAGGAACTTTCAAAGCTCGACAAAAAATATATAAGCTGCTCAAAGCTTGCCATAATAAATTCTCCCACGTCTCCGTTTTTCTTTCTTGTCGAGAAAAGAGATTAAAGGTGTGAGGGGAGAACGTTATGAAAAATATCACGATAAAAAAGCTTGTGCTTTCGGCGATGTTTTTGTCGATAGGTCTTGTTTTGCCGCTTTT
>JAGAFQ010000128.1 GCA_017612495.1 Clostridia bacterium | reverse complement strand
TTTGATGATTTTTGTTGCTTTCATGCCGTCTCCTTTAATATTTATCACTTTGATTTTACCATAGCATGCAGACACAGTCAATGCGCTTTCAAAAAAGATTTTGTAAAAATCTGTGTCATTCTATTGACGATTATCATAAGGTAATGTATAATTATTAAGTAAGTACATATTAAGCTTTATTTCAAAAGGAGTTTGATTTTATGAAACGCGTTTACAATTTCTCTGCAGGACCCTCAATGCTTCCCCTCGAAGTGCTTAAAAAAGCACAGGAGGAAATGCTTTGTTACGGCGACAGCGGTATGTCCGTTATGGAGATGAGCCATCGAACTCCCGTTTATGAATCCATTATAAATGCCGCGAGAGAAAATCTCATAAAACTTATGAATATTCCCTCAAATTATAAAGTCCTCTTTTTGCAGGGCGGCGCATCGACGCAGTTCGCCGCAGTGCCCATGAATCTTATCGGCAGAACCGGAAAAGCGGACTATATCGTTTCGGGTCAGTTCTCGAAAAAAGCATATAAAGAAGCACAGAAATACGGCGATATCAAGCTCGTTGCATCATCCGAAGAAGATACCTTCAAATACGTGCCGAGAGTGAAAAAAGAAGATTTCCGCCCCGACGCTTCATACGTCCATATATGCTTCAACAATACCATCTACGGCACAAAATATCCCTATATCCCCGATACGGGCGATATCCCTCTCGTTGCCGATATGTCATCCTGCATTTTGTCTGAGCCCGTTGACGTTTCAAAGTTCGCCGTCATCTATGCCGGCGCACAGAAAAATATGGGTCCCTCCGGTCTTACCGTCGTTATCGTGCGCGAAGACCTTTTGGGCGGGGCGCTCCCCTATACTCCCGTAATGCTCGATTGGAAGACGCAGGCCGATAACGATTCCATGTATAACACTCCCCCTTGCTATGCGATCTACATAGCGGGTCTTGTTTACGAGTGGCTTTTATCTATCGGCGGACTTGAAGAAATGAAGAAGATTAACGTCGCAAAGGCGAAGATCCTTTATGACTATCTCGACAGATCCGATTATTACATCGCCGCAGCCGAAAAAGAATCACGCTCGATGATGAACGTCACGTTCGTCACGGGCAATGCCGATATCGACGCCGCCTTTGCAAAAGAAGCGGCAAAGAACGGCTTTATGAACATCAAGGGACACAGAAGTGTCGGCGGTATGCGCGCATCCATCTATAATGCAATGCCCACCGAGGGTGTTATTAAACTCGTTGAGTTTATGGATAAATTCGCAAAAGAAAATCCCAAAGCATAATTCTCTCAAAGGAGATAATGACAATGAAAATCAAACTTATGAATAAGATCTCGCCCATCGGCACCGATTTGTTCGACAGATCGAAATACGAGGTAGGCGAAAACGTTGAAGATCCCGATGCGATGCTCGTTCGCTCCGCGGCTCTCCACGATATGGAATTCGGCGACGGTCTTTTGGCTATCGCAAGAGCCGGTGCGGGTGTCAACAATATCCCGATCGACCGTTGCACCGGAAACGGCATCGTTGTTTTCAATACTCCCGGCGCCAACTCAAACGGTGTCAAGGAGCTTGTGCTTTCCGCCCTCATTTTTTCATCGCGCAACGTCATTGCGGCGAACAAATGGGTAGAGGAGCAAAAGGATAACTGCCCCGACGTTGCCAAGGCAGTCGAAAAGGGCAAGGGACAGTTCAGCGGCCACGAGATCCAGGGTAAAACGCTCGGCGTCATCGGTCTCGGCGCTATCGGCAGATTGGTCGCCAATACCGCAGTCGATCTCGGAATGAACGTTATCGGCTTTGATAAATTCATAACCGTTGACAGCGCGTGGTCGCTTTCCCGTTCGGTCATCAAGGCTTCTTCAAACGAAGAGATCTTCAAGAAATGCGATTATATCACGGTACACGTACCGCTCACTCCCGAAACGGAAAATATGATCAACAAAGAATCCATCGCAATGATGAAAGACGGCGTGCGCATCATGAACTTTGCGCGTGCGGGTCTTGTCAATGCCGCCGATATGAAAGAGGCGCTCGACAGCGGCAAGGTTGCAATTTACGTTACCGATTTCCCGACCGAAGAAACGCTCGGACACAACGGAATAATCAACATCCCTCACCTCGGTGCGACCACCGAAGAGAGCGAAGACAACTGCGCAAAAATGGCGTCAAGACAGATCATCGACTATCTTGAAACGGGCAATATCAAGAACAGCGTCAATTTCCCCGACGTTGAAATGGCGCATAACGGCGGATGCAGGATCTGCCTTTTGCACCGCAATATCCCCAACGTTTTGGCGAAAATTTCAAGCACCGTTTCGGAGCTCGGAATCAACATTGAGAATATGAGCAACCGCTCCAAAAAGGACGTTGCATATACCATTGTTGAAATAATCGATTCCGAAATTCCCGAATCGAGCCTTGAAAAACTCCGCACCATCGACGGTATGATCAGGATCAATGTGATCAAATAAAAAAAAGACGGCTTTGCCGTCTTTTTTAATGGTATGAATATTGATAAAGCTGACACTTTGTGGTAAAATAACTAAAAAGAGTTCAAAATTCTTTATATAAAGAGGTAACATATATGTATAACAAGAAATCGGTTGAGGATATCAACGTATCCGGCAAAAAAGTTCTCGTTCGCTGCGACTTCAACGTACCGCTCAAAGACGGCGTTATCACGAGCGACAAGAGAATAGTCGAAGCACTCCCCACTATCAAATATCTTCTTTCAAAGGGCGCACGCGTAATTCTTTGCTCACACATGGGCAAGCCTCACGCGATCTTTACCGAGGGCTTCGGCCTTGACAAGAAAGAAAAAGCAAAGATCGAGGAACTGCCCAAAGAAGAGCAGGCAGCCGCAAAGGCAGAGCTTATAGAAAAGGCAAAGAAGAACGACCCCAAGAAATTCACGCTTTTACCCGTTGCAAACCGTCTTAACGAGCTTCTTTGCAATAAGGTTGCATTTGCCACCGACATTGTCGGCGACGACGCAAAGAAAAAGATCGACGCACTCAAAGACGGCGAAGCGGTCCTTATCGAAAACGTACGTTTCGATGCAAGAGAAACCAAGAACGATCCCGAATTTGCAAAAGAACTTGCCGCTTTGGCTGACGTTTATGTCAACGACGCGTTCGGCACGGCACACCGCGCACACGCTTCAACCGCAGGTGTTGCAGACTATCTGCCTGCCGTTTGCGGATATCTTATCCAAAAAGAGATCACCGTCATGGGTAATGCGCTTTCAAATCCGAAGCGTCCTTTCGTTGCGATTTTGGGCGGCGCAAAGGTCTCTGATAAGATCGGCGTTATCAACAATCTCATCGAAAAGGTCGATACCCTCGTTATCGGCGGCGGTATGGCTTATACCTTCTTAAAGGCAGCCGGCAATAAGATAGGCTCATCGCTTTGCGAAGACGATAAGCTCGATTTGGCAAAGGAACTTGTCAAAAAAGCGGCTGATAAGAATGTCAAACTCCTTTTGCCCTGCGACCACGTAGCGGCAAAAGAATATGCCGAAAATTCCGAATTCCTCGAGGTCTCTTCAAATGATATCCCCGACGGAT
>JAGAFQ010000127.1 GCA_017612495.1 Clostridia bacterium | reverse complement strand
ACGCAGGCGTTCCCATAAGCGCAGGCGAATTATATGATAAATATATGGCAAAATCGCCGATATACAAAGGCGACCCGTGGGAAACCTATGTCGGGGATGCAAGGGGAAACGGGCTCGGTTGTTATGCGCCATGTGTAGTTGTTACAGTAAACGCATACCTCACCGAAATTAAATCAGAGAAAAAGATATATGATATAAGCGAAAACGATTTTTCTTATTACGAAGCTCTTATTGATGACGGCTATCCCGTAATTATATGGGGAACGGTCGGTATGAACGGGAACAATCAGATTTATTGGCAAACAAATATAGGGCAAAAGCATATTGTGTGGTATAATTACTCACATTGTATGGTACTTATAGGCTATACCGAGAATACATATATTTTTTGTGACCCGTTGGTTGGAATTGCAGAATATAAAAAATCCGATGCGGAAAAATCTTTTAACATCACATTTCGACAAGCGTGCGTTATAAAATGAAAAACTGCCAAGAAAGATTTTCTTTCCTTCTTGGCAGTTTTTTACGCAAAGGCAAATTATAAACCTATAACTCTCAGCGTTTTGATTATTTTTTCAAGTTCAGTTTTGATTCCGTGCCCTCGAGCAGACGCTTGATATTTTCTCTGTGCAAGAAAACCACAAGCACCGTTATTATCAAGCCCGGAATTATCACAAACACGTTGCTCTCGCCGAGCTTTGACAAAAGAAGCGGCATTATGAGAGCGCACATTATAGAGCCGAGAGATACATATTTCGTCGCCGCGACGATGATGATGAAAATGATAAGCAAGAATGCCAAAACGATGGGGTTCAAGACAAGCAGCATAGATGCCGTTGCCAAAACGCCCTTGCCTCCGCGGAAACCGTAATATACGGGGAACGCGTGACCGATGACGCAGCCGAGCCCTGCTATGCAGGCGCCGCTGTCGCCGAGCAGAAATCTGCCTGCCAGGCAGATAATAAAGGTCTTCAAAAAGTCGCCGAGCATGGTAAGTGCCGCCGCTTTTTTGCCGTAAATGCGAAGCATATTGGTGAATCCGGCATTTTTGCTGCCGACTTTTCTTATATCTTCGCCGTAATATTTTTTTGAAATGATTATTGCAAAATTCAAAGATCCGCAGGCATAGCCGACCACAAAGAGCATAACGAGTATCGAAAAATAAAGATAGGTCGGACTGCCGTTAAAATATCCGCGGCTTATCAAATCCCAAAATTTCATAATGATCTTTCCTTTCGCACAAATACATTATGACAAACGCTAAATAATCAATGATATACGATTTTTTAGCGTTTGTCGGGCGTGAATTTGCATACTGACAAATTCTGCCCGACTACATATTCACGCCTGTTCTCCCTTACCGCCGCTGCGGTACTTCATGACAAACGCGCGCCGACTTCGTCGGCAAAAAATCAATGATTTACGATTTTTTAGCGTTTGTCGGGCGTGAATTTGCATACTGACAAATTCTGCCCGACTACATATTCACGCCTGTTCTCCCTTACCGCCGCTGCGGTACTTCATGACAAACGCGCGCCGACTTTGTCGGCAAAAAATCAATGATTTACGATTTTTTAGCGTTTGTCGGGCGTGAATTTGCATACTGACAAATTCTGCCCGACTACATATTCACGCCTGTTCGCCTTTTTGACGGATTATGAGTTTTATCGGAGTACCCGAAAAGCCGAAGACGGCTCTTAACTGATTTTCGATATAGCGCTGATATGAAAAGTGAAACAGCTTTGCATCGTTGCAGAAAATGACGAACGTGGGCGGTGCGGTGGCATTTTGAGTCATATAATAAATTTTAAGCACCCTGCCCTTATCCGACGGAGGCTGAACGCGCGTTACGGCTTCGCCCAAAACGTCGTTGAGCATACCCGTCGTTATGCGCTTGGTCGACTGCGAATAGACCTCGTTTATCATATCGAAAAGCTTATCGACCCTCTGCCCCGTCTTTGCCGACACAAAGGCAAGAGGCGCATATTGCATATAGGCAAGCTTTGTATAAACGTCTTTGGTATATTCAGATTGCGAATCGGTATCTTTTTGCGGCAGATCCCACTTGTTTACGACGATTATCGACGCCTTGCCCGATTCGTGAGCGATGCCGGCGATCTTTTCATCCTGCTCGCAAACTCCCTCGGAAGCATCGATCATAATAAGACATACGTCGGCGCGCTCTACTGCCATGTGCGCACGGAGCACGCTGTATTTTTCGAGCTTGTCGTCGATCTTGCTCTGACGGCGGATACCCGCAGTATCGATGAAAATATACTTGCCGTGCTTGTTCTCGATCTTTGTGTCTACCGCGTCGCGCGTAGTTCCCGCTATATCAGAAACGATAAGTCTGTCTTCGCCGACGATGCGGTTGATAATAGAGCTTTTGCCGGCGTTGGGCTTTCCGATAACGGCGACCTTTATATAGCCCTCGCTGTCGTCTTGCATATCGTCCGGCGGCGCTGCGTCGAGTATTCTGTCGAGCAGATCGCCCGTGCCCGTGCCGTGAATGGAAGAGACCGCGATGGGGTCTCCGTCAAAGCCGAGCTCGTAGAATTCATAGAATTCGGGCGGAAGCATACCGATGGAATCGACCTTGTTGACGCACAAAAGCACGGGTTTTCCGCTCTTTTGAAGCATTATCGATATATCTCTGTCATTCGCCGTAACGCCGCAGGTAAGGTCGACCATAAACACGATAACGTCAGCCGTATCAATGGCGATCTGCGCCTGGGTGCGCATCTGCTTTAACAAAATGTCATCCGTTTTCGGCTCAATACCGCCGGTATCGATAAGAATAAGTCCTCTGCCGTTCCACTCGATCTCATAATATATCCTGTCGCGTGTAACGCCGGGAGTATCATCGACAATGGACACTCTTTCGCCGGCAAGCTTATTGAAAAGCGTGCTTTTGCCGACGTTCGGTCTGCCGACTATGGCAACTATGGGTTTTGACATTTCATTCACTCCTTTCCCGAAACGGAATCTATTACCGCATCGAAAAATGAATATCCGTCGCTCGGCACGATAACGATTTTGACACCGAGTTCATTTTCAACTTCCGAAACGGTCACGTCGTCTAAAAATTTATCTTTTTCGTATCTTAACATTTCAGACGGCAAGAGAAGATATTTTCCGAGTTCTCTGCCCCTTAACTGTTCGATGAGGTCTTTGCCCACGATAAGTCCGGCAACGGTGATGTTCTTGCCGAAAAATCTGTTTTCTATCTCAACTATGCCGGCATCGATATTGCCGATCTTTTCTTTTATCTTTTTTATCCACTCACATACGAAAGGATAAGCCGCTTTGCCCGTTGCAAGCGATATTTTCGCTCTTTTTTCGACTGCGCCCGAAAAATCTGAAACGGCAAGATCGATCTCTTCGCTCATCGAGCGGAGCATTCCGACACCGTTTTGTATCTGGGGATAGCCCTCGTAATATTCTTCGTTCGGCAATTCCCTCTCGCATTTGATATACATCTCATCGGCACAGAAGAAAATGCGTGAGCCGTATTTTCTTTTGCACTCATCGGCAAAGCCCTCTACCGTGTCGATGATCTTTTCGGTCTCGCTTTTTGTGAAAGGTTCAAGAAAACAGAGACCGTCTCTGTGGTCTGTAAGTCCCGCCGGGACGACCGAGACACTGCCGACGTGCGGATATAGCTTTGAAAGGTCGCGCATCGTCTTTTCGAGGCTTTCGCCGTCATTTATGCCGCGGCAAAGCACTATCTGGCAATTCATCGTGATGTTGCCCTCGGCAAGCATGGAAAGATATTCGAGCACGTCGCCTGCGTGCTTGTTTTTCATCATTTTCACTCTCAAATCTTTATCGGTCGTATGTACCGATATGTTGACGGGCGACATACGCATTTTTATGATGCGCTCGATATCGCTTTTTGTAAGATTTGTGAGAGTGATATAGTTGCCCTGCAAAAACGAAAGGCGCGAGTCGTCGTCCTTAAAATAGAGCGTATCTCTCATACCCTTCGGCAGCTGATCTATAAAGCAAAATATACAGCCGTTTTTGCAGGAGTGTTTTTTATCCATCAAAAAGGTCTCGAACTCAAGTCCGATATCTTCATATTCATCCTTTGATATTTTGAACGAAACGGCTTTGCCGTCGCGCAAAGCCGCGATCTCAAGATTTTTCGAAGCGAGATAAAATCTGTAATCCAAAACGTCGTTTATTTCGTTCTTATCGATCGAAACGATGGTGTCGCCGGGCATTATTCCGGCACGGGCGCCTTTTGAATGAGGCAAGACCGACACGACCGTTACCATTTATCTCACTCCTTTCAAGTAAAAAATTTGGGCAGGATTTTTGTCCCGCCCGTCTTTTTATTTAAGCCTCTTTTTTAATTACAACCTTGCCGTCGTATGAACCGCATGCGCGGCATACTCTGTGTGCAAGATTATATTCTCCGCATTTCGGACATTTTACCATTCCGGGTAAATCGAGCTTCCAAACATTGGAACGTCTTTTGTCGCGGCGAGCTTTTGAAACTTTGCTCTTCGGTACTGCCATTTTACGTGGGCCTCCTTTATTTTGAAGTTAATCGTTTACTGTTTAATCCTCGGAAAACATAGCCTTCATGGCTTTCAGTTTTTCAAGGCGCGGGTCGATATCTTTCTTTCGGCAATCGCAATCGCCGAGGTTAAGATTTTTACCGCATTTCGGGCAAAGACCTTTGCAATCCTCTTTGCACAGATGCTTTGTGGGAAAATCAAGTTCCGCCTCCAAAACGGCTATATCGCCGAGGGGAAGCTTTGAATCGCGAATGAGCAGATAATCATCTGTATCTTCGTCGATTATCTTGTTTTTGCCTTTGGTATCTGCAACGGGTTTGCGAATGTGAACGGTGAACACGTCCTCACATTTTTCAAGACAGCGTGCGCACTCGGCAACATAGGGGAGCGAAAATGTGATATCCGCCTCCATATATCCCTCGAAACTCACGACCGTTCCGAAAAGGTGAAAATCGCCCGGAAAAGCGACGTCGGGAAAATCAAGTCTGCCGAGTGCCTTGCAGGCATCGGGCGAGATTTTACAGTCAAATTCGAGTTTGTCTTTTTCACCGCCCAAAATAGGCGTCATATCAAGGTAAAATAGCCCGGATACCGTGTCTTTATCGACTGAATTCACTGCAAATAACTCTCCAAACGACACTTTTTTGAATTTACCCAAGTATTATATACTAAACTTTAGTGTTTGTCAAGTGCAGAGTTGTATTTTTTGTCTTTTGGCGCATAAGACGCCATCAGCCGCCGATGAGCGCGCAAAATACGGGTTTGTGATCTTCGAGCAATTCGTTCATCTTTTTGTCTGCCGATACGGACATAAGCGAATTACAGCGTTTTAAGCAAACTACCGTATCTTCGGGCAAAACGCGGCACGCCTCAGAGCGCTTGTATAAAAGCGTATCGTAAAGCATTATTCCGTATTCGTCAACGGCATTTGACGGGACGTTTTTTGTAACGTCCGAAAGCTTCATAAAATATCCCTCTTTATCTATTTCTTCATAAAGGGACTTATCTATCAGAACGATGAAGCAATAGCCGGTGTTTAACTGACTTATGATGCTTTTGCGTGTTTCGGTATTGAAAGCGCCGTTATAGTAAATATCGTTTTTTTGATATTCCTCTGCCAAAGCGGGAGAAACGTAGACAAAATCAAGTATGTTGGCATCGATCTTGCCGTTGTTTGTCGTATCTTTTTCGGCAAAAGCGGCGATATCGTTTTGCAGTTTTTCCTTTTCGTCGCCGACAAAGGCGTGCGAGCCTGCATAGACGACGTTGACGTCATATTCGTATCTTCCGAAAAGGGACGTTATTGCGATTATGACAACAACTGCGGCAAAAATGCCCGCAAAGGTATGCCATTTATAGTGATACCAATAATTTTCGAGCCACTTTGATATCTTGCTTTTTTCCATAACGTTACCCCTTTGAATATATTTTCAGAAGAACTTATCCGACGCTTAATTGTTGTCGCCGAGAAAATCCTTTGCGCTGCCGAGAACTTTTTCGTTATAGACCTTGAACATATCGTCGATCTTTTCGGGATCGGGCTTCTTTGTGATAAGGCTGACAACGGGAACGATGATGAGTCCCGCAAGCATTACGAATGCGCCGCAGTTGATCGGAGATTGAAGGACAGTCGGGAAATAGGGCTTAAAGATCATATTCGCGACCATAACGCCGATGCCGAAAACGAATGATGCGGCACATCCTGCGGCGGTGGTGCGCTTCCAATACAGACCGTAAACGAACGGTGCCAAGAACGCGCCTGCGAGTGCGCCCCATGAAATGCCCATAAGCTGCGCGATAGAAGAAATATTGAGCTTGTATTGGATGAGGGCAAGGACTGCCGAAATAATGACGAACACGCCGACGAAAATGCGGATGGTGAGTATCTGCTTTTTCTCGTCCATCTT
>JAGAFQ010000126.1 GCA_017612495.1 Clostridia bacterium | reverse complement strand
GTACGTATTCCACCGAAAAGCCGTCTTTTGCAAAGTCCGTTTTCAAAAGCAGACCGGAATTTCTGAACTCGTTTTCGCTTTTGTCAAAAATAAAGTTGCCCTGACCGTAAACGATGATGCCGTTTTGATATTTTTCTTCACATCCGATGCAGTGGCTGTGTTGAGTGAGAACTAAACTTGCGCCCGCATCGATAAGTTTGCGGCAGATCTTTTGGAGTCTCGGGGATGGATAGCGATAATGCTCTCTGCCGCCATGATATAAGACGATAACGTGATCGACCTGTTTTTTAAGCTCCGCAACGTCATCAAAAACGGTGAGCAGATCTGCGGGGTTTGCCCCCGGCGTTGAATCGCCTGCAATGGAAAACTCGTGCTCGGCGCACGCATAAACTCCGATTTTGCAATCTTTGTCAATAAGATACGGCTTCGCGGCTTCTTTTACGTTTTCTCCCGCGCCGATATAGTGAATATTCTTCTCTTTAATGGCTTTGATCGTATCAAAAAGTCCCGTTTTGCCGCCATCCATGATATGTTTGTTGGCAATGGTCAAAAGATCGATGCCGAGCTTTGAGATACCGTTTATCGCCTCGGGCGGCGCCAAAAGGCGCGGACCGCATTTTATCATATTGTCCGGGCGGTCGCTCAAAACACATTCCAGATCAAAAATCCTGAAATCTACGGAATGAAACAGTTCAAGCAAATCGCCGTCGACTATCTCTTCGATATTTCCGCTTGAAAAAATATCGAAATTCGTTTCGGTAGGTACTATGTCTGCTCCGATTAAAATTTTCATAAAAGATCCTTTAACTTATTTTAACTTTTCAAGCTGCTGCTTGATATCCGATGAGCAAATGCTCGGTGTGCGCGGAAGTCTTATCACCTGCTTGCCGTGCTCCTCGCACCACTTGACGGCTCGTTGAAAACCCGGGTGAGTCTGATCTCCGCCAATGGCGAAAATATCGAAATCCACCTTCGGCAGCGTCTTATCAACGTCGTCATAGGTGATGACCTCGTCTACCACGCGCAAGGCTTTGACGATCTCGATTCTCTGCTCCGTCGTATAAAGCACTTTTGCATCCGGCTTCGTTTTTAATATGCAGTCGCCGTCTTGCACCGCAACGATCAGATAATCGCCCAGTGCCTTGGCATTTTCAAAAAGTTTCAAATGTCCCAAATGAAAATAATCAAATACGCCGACAGTTATTACTTTTTTCATATCATATCTCCCCGTGATCAGTTGTTGTTAATTTTATCGCAAAGCCGCACTTATGCGTTTTTCTTCGATTTCTTTCTTTTCAGCATTGCGATCATTTTTCTTAACGTCATCAAAAAGTCCTCTTTATAAAATACAAAGTCCGTGACGACGGTGAGCGCAACAGAGATGAGCGTAGTTATCGTGGCATAAGTTATCCAGCCGATAATGCTGAATTCGCTCGGCATATACAAACGCGACAAGAGCAATGTTACCGCATTTATCGAAAGGGTGATGACGGCATGCTTTATGAAACAAAAAATGCTTCTTTGTATCAGATTTTTGCTCAAATAAGTAGCATAAACCACCGTTCTGTAAAGCATTGCGCAAAGTGTGCCCACCGCAACGCCGACAAGACCGAACTTGAAAACGCAGACGACCGACACCGCAATATTTATGCCCGCCTCGACAAATGCCTGGTTTCTTGTCTGCTTGTAATGTCCGAGCGCCTTGACGACGGTTTCGTAAGGGGTTCTGAAGCACGCTATCACCGCGGCAAACGTCAGAATGATTCCGAATAAGGGCTGATGGTAATCTGCATCGGTAACACCGTGCGTATAGATCGCCACGAACGGGGTGATCATTACGAGCGCCGTAGAATAAACGATAGACGAAAACGAGAACACGATCATCTCATATAAGCGCATATTCTCTTCCATAAGTTTATACTGCTTCAAGGCAAACATATTGCCGAAAGCGGCACCGAGACCCGTTACGAACGTATTGAGAATTTTTCTCAAACACAAAATAACGTAGTTATAAACGGTATATACAGATACGTTTTCAAGGGTCGATAAAACGGTCAGTACCATTACGTCGGTATTTGAGTTTATGAAATTCGCGACCTCGTGCCCGACAGCATCCCAGCGCTGTTTTACGTAGTCCTTTTCGGGTCTCACTTTAGAGTTGATGTTATATTTTTTCTTTACGTAATAATTTGCTAACACGGGCGAAAGGAAGTATACGACGGAACTGCCCAATTTTACTACGTGGATAGTTGCTCCGAGTTTGATGAGTACTACGCTTACCGTGGTATTGAGTACCACGGAAATAATGCCGAAAATGACCGATATATATTGCTTTTGATCGGCGGCGAGGACCATTTGAGCCGCCAAGCCGAAATAGTATTGTGCAAATTTCGCAAACGATATGATCACGATAAGCGTGAATGTGAACAGCCAATCGAAATCATCGCATACAAATATGGGATATATCGCGGCAAAAACCAAAATAAAAGCCATAAACAGCAGCGCAACTTTTCTCAAAAAGCTCTGCGTTTGGTTTACTATCGCGCTCAGTTCATCAGTATTTCCTTCGGCCAAGGGTTTATATAATGCGGCTCTTGTAACACCGCCTATTCCCGCTTTCATAAGAGAAATGACCGAGATGAACTGTGTGATGGACGATGTGATACCGTTGTATGCGGAGCCGAAAGCCGACAAAATAAGTCTCGGCAAAATAAGACCGCATACAAGTTCGACTATTTCATATACAATGCCCGCAATGACGCTGTAAAGCGCCTTTTTGCTTCTGCTGACTGACATAATAACTACCTGACCTTATATACATTTTGCACAATATGACCGAGCCCGCATCGCGGCGAAAATTTCGAAAACCGCCGAAATAACGCGCCAGATCATATTTCAACCATCGATCTTATTGTCTTTTTTAGGACTTAAAATAGTCGATGAAATTCCGTCTGTGTGCGGGAGATAAACGATCTCAACGCCGACCGCCCTAAACTGCTCTTCGAATTTGTTCCAGGTATCGGTGCCCTTCCAATCCGAGCCGACAAACATTTTGTTGAAATGATATTTCTCCCATGCCGCCATTTTATTCTTATCGGGCTGCATAACGACCTTATCGACGTACCTTATCGCCTCGACGATTGCGGCGCGGTCTTCATAAGGGATCACGGGCGTTTTATTTTTATCTTTTTGCACAAGTTCATCCGTACTGACTCCGACTATAAGGTAGTCGCACTGTTCTTTTGCCCGGCGTATCAGATTAAGATGTCCGATATGGAACATATCATATACTCCGGTCGTATATCCTATAACCATAGTATCCTCCGATTCTCAATTTCAAAAGTCCGGCAGATCAATGTGATTTTTCGCCGCAAAACGTTTTACAATAAAAATCATTTATTCTTTTACATATTTCATCCGATGTTTTTCCGCTTTCAACGATGTCAAAATATGCCATGATCTTTTCACAGCTCTTATTATAATCATCGACTGTATACGTTTTTAAGATATTTATAAGTTGCTCTTGATCGTAAGCCACGATAAAGCCGGCTTCTTCGGGATCATAATATAATTCTCTGTCGGCGCTTATATACTCTTTCTTATCGAATTGCGCCAAGATCACGGGTTTTTTCACTCTTATCGGATCACCTGCACACGAAGAATAGTCGGTGAGCAGCATATCGCAAATCGCCAAAAGATCGCTCATATCGGGATAATCGGAAACACTTATAAAGCGATTGCCGTCACACTCGATATCAATACCGCCCGAACCCGAATGGGCTCTGATCAGGCACACCCATTTTTGATCGTATTTATCTTCCAACGTCTTCAAGACCTCATTTATATTCACGTCAACGCTCTGGAGTCCGTTGCCCGCGCGGAAGGTCGGAGCATATAAAAGGATCTTTGCATTTTCTTCGATATTCAATTTGCACTTCAAGCGCGTCTCTGCGGCAAGATCGCGACATACCAACCTGTCGTTTCGCGGCGTGCCCATCTTTAATATCTCGCCGTGATAATTGAAGGCTGTGTGATATTTGTTAACTGAAAGCTCCGAGCCGGAAATCGCAAGATCGGTATATTTGCTGTCGTTGACCGGCTTGCCTTTTCGGCGTTTGGAATCAAGTAGAATTTTCTTCATTCCCGTATCGCCGTGCCAGGTTTGTATGAAAAATTGATTTTTTCTCTTAATTATGTTG
>JAGAFQ010000125.1 GCA_017612495.1 Clostridia bacterium | reverse complement strand
GCGGCGGCAAAAGGAATTCTCGTGGTATAACCGCGCTTTGCGGCTACCATCTGATTTACGGGCCATGCGAAGATCTCGCGGTTCCAGGTATTTACGGTGTCGTTATAGACCTCTCTTGCGGCGGTGATCTCACGCTGCAAATAGCTGTTTTGCTGCATGGCGTCGGCGATCTCGGCGTGAGCTTTCAAATCGGGATAGCGCTCGACGGCAACGTTTATGCTTCTGCCGACGGAATCAAGCTTTGATGATACCTCGTTGCGGTTGTCATCGCCGTTTCCGCTGCGAAGACGTGCGATATCGGCAAAGGTGTTTTTGTCGAGGTCGATCGCCTTGTCAAGAAGCTTTGCGCAGTTTTGCAGGATCATAACGCGCTGTTCAAGATAGTTGTCGATAGTGGATGCGTCGTGCTGAAGTCTTTGTTCAAGCTGATTGAAATAGCTTTCTCTTTTCTTTTTGACGATGAAAAAGATCAGTCCCGGAATTATCAAAAGACACCAAAGGACCACCTCTAAAACGACGGCGCTCGTCGATTTTTCAACGGGTATCCTCTTTGCGATAACGCCGACGTCTCTGCCTTCATTCATCACTTTGTCATTGAGTTCGTCAAGTTGGTTTGCCATAGTATTTCTCCTTTATTCAGTAAATTTCAGTTCAATGTAAAATCGCCCTCGTCGATATCAAGTCCGTCGGCATCGGAATCGTCCGATTCTTCGGGCGAAGAGTCGGCGCTGTAGAGAATATTGCCGAGGGTAAGATATATGCCGTGATAGAACGTATGGGAATCGGAATCGCCCGAAAATTTGCTGTGGCGGTATTCCCTCTCGTCCATATCGAGTTTTGAGAGCGCGACCTTTGTCTGCTGTTCAAGCGGGATATACAGGAGCCACGGAACGGGCACCGAGTGCATGTGTCCGTCGCCGCCCAAAACGGGTATATAATCAACGCGCACGACAGTTCGGTATGAATATGCCGTGACGGTCAATTCATCATTTGAGCCGTTCTTTTTATCGAACGAGGTTTTGAGTATCGCATTCGTTACCGTCTTCGGATGCACGAAGTTCGCTCTCGGCATACGGTTTATTAAAACCTCTGCTTCAAGAGACGTATAGTTGCGCTCATAAACGTCTTTATATATGTATTCGTGCGGCTTCATTTGCAAATAGAGCGGTATTGACAAAAGCGGCGCGAAATCGAAGAAGACGGATTTGAAATATTCCTCGTTTTTCGATATAAAATTTCCGCGGCAGATATCGACGTCGTATGAATAATAATCGGCGGAGTCGATATTCATATTCCAATTTTGCGCGTGCTCCGATGAAACGAAGTTGAGGCATCCCGCCTTTGACATCGCAAAATCGTCGCCGTAGGGCGAATCTCCCGTCAATATACCCGTCATATTCTTTTGTGCTAAGGGCGTGAACAAAAGGCGGAATTGCACCTCGTGGTCACGGTTTGCGGCAAAGAATAGCGAATCGAATTCTTCGTTGCCTATCTCGCGGAAATCGCCGTCACGCTTGGCAAGTTTTTTTATGTCGCGGTAACGGGATTTTACAAACGATTGGCGCTTTCTTTCGGAAAGCTTCTCGCAATGCGTCATCTGCCTTGAAAAAGAAAGATCGGGCGCCGCCTCGTTGCCGTAAACCAAGCGCGTGTCAAAATTATAAAACGGCTTCGGCTTATGCACGGAGGCATAGAGCGTTTGAGTGTGATGCTCCGTACGCGTGTGTCCCTCGGAGTCGGTGTAGTGAGTAGTCCAATGGATGGTGAGCGAGCCAGTGTAAGTCTGCGTTCCCCACTTGTGAACAAGTCTTCTTTCAAACACAAAGGGGTTGCCGATGATCTCGCCCGACAAGACGCCCGTCGTTGAAATATCGCATCCGTAATCGGCGCAATAACCGTATTTGCCGCTCAAATAATCGAAGCGGCGCATATTGAAGTTTTCATCGAAGACGAGTGTGGGCACGGTCTTTTGGCAAAGATCGAGAGTCATTCTTGCGTCGAAAAGATCGAGCAGCGGAGATATTATCTCGTATGCCCTGTTATAAAGCTTCGTCGCTTCTTCGTCAGCCGTTTTGTGAAGCTCGGTATAGTATTTTATCTTTTTCTTGAAAACGGTAAAAATAAGGATCAGCGACACTATGGCGACTGCGGCGCCGAAGATGATAACCCATTCGTTTTGGCTTCGGATGCCGAAGATGAAAGAAACGACTGCCGCCACCGCCAGAACGATAAAGAAAATCCGCCAGCCGCGGTAGGCGGAAAGCTTCGATTTGAGCTCCGTTCTGTTTTTATCGGCTTTTCGGTATTGCTCCGAGACCTTGCGGTTTTCTTCGGTGTCGATCTTTGATTCTTTTGTCAGTTCATCGAAAAATTCACTTGCGTTTTGCGTGAATTTGTCGCGGTAATATTCGTTATATGCCTTTGCCGGCTCAAGGAGTCTGTCGGTATCAAATTCCATAACATGCCTCATATACTTGGATTGATTAAAATATATCACAAAATACGATATATTTCAACAAAAAACACCGTAAATTGACATAAATTGATAAAATTCACTTAAATGTCTGCCTTCGATCTTTGGCGGAAGATAAGCAAAAACAGCGAGAACATCGCCATGCACATAGCCAAAAATACAAAATACACGACAAGCTGGACAATGCTGAATTCGGCAAAATTCCAAAGCGTTACTTTCATATCGAATAATTTGCCGATAAACGGCAGCACTTCAACGGCCGCATCCTTATCGAACATAAAAAGATAATTGCAGGAAAAATAATCGTTATTCGTTATGCGAGATACGGTATTGAACGCAGTGCCGATTATGAAAACGGAAAAATAGTAAATATTATATCCCCAAAAGACGGTCTTTGCATCGGAAAGCTTTAAGGGGGTTATCACATTTAAGGTCAAAAGCAAAAGGCTTACAACGATGATGCCGTTATGCTCTAATATGTAGTGCATATTGTATGTATAGAAAAGTCCGCACTCACCGGGAGTCGAGCAGACTATCACCGCAAGCAAAGCGCCGATGACGTTTATCGATGCGGCGAACACACCGAACTTGCGGCATTTTGTTATCACGGCGGCAACGATGAGATAGCAGCCGAAATTGCAAAGCTGAAAAGGCAGGCGCGCTATGGTCACAAGTCCCGCAGAGCGGAAAAATGCCGTGAACTGAAAGCAAAGCGACAACGACAAAAGCGAGAGCAGAACGTTTTTGTCTTCTTCACTTCTCTTTCGGAATATAAGCGTATATACGGCGACTTGTATCGGGATTGATATAAGCCATATAATATCGGCAAAATTCAGCGACGATATCTCAATATCGGTAAACGTGCCGAAGAACTGCCCGAAAAACTGCGGCTGGATATTCACTATCAAAAGCGGTATCGATATGAGTATAAATTTTACTGCATCCCAAATGCCCGAAAACGCAAGCTCTTCTCTGCGGCGCTTAAAGATCGACAAGGCAAGGAAAAGCTTGAGCGTTTCTAAAATGAGAAAGAATGAAATTCTGAATACGGGATCGATGAAAAACGACTTAAAAAGATCGCCGAACGGAAACGACTGCGCGTTTATGGCGTTGTTTATATACGTTTCGGCGTAGATAAAATCGAAAACAAAGCTCAATACTCCGAAAAATCCCGAAAAGCGCATCAAATTCTTTTTGGGATAAAGATATGATACGGGGATCACGGCAATGAGCGATGAGGACAAAAGCCTTACAAGAGAAAATGCGGGATCGTGAAGCTCTTTCAACATATCCTCGGCATCGCAAAAGCGCCACGACCAAAGGTCGGGCAAGAACATCTCAACAAACGATAATGCCAAAAAGATGCAGGCGACGGTCTTATAAAACTTCTCTGCCGATCGCGATCTTTCAAAGACTGTCGGGCAGTAGATTATAATTAAGGACAGCGCAAGAGATACGGCGCATCCCGATAAAAGCCAGGTGATCATTTGAAAAACTCCTTATTTTGCCGAGCAAACGGACTTATATCATTGCAAAATCACAATCATAATTTAACATAAAATGCCGTCAAAGTCAAGTTTGTAAGCATATCGGGTGCGCTCATATCGGCAGTCGCTTTGGGCTTTTACAAAAAAGAAAAGACGGTCAAAAGACCGTCTTTATATCTTATAAACCCTCGATGGGATATATGCTTTTATATCCGGGCAAAACGTTTTCGAGTTTTTCCAAATAGCCGCCCTCGAAGAAAAGACAGCGCGAAAGGTCGGGACCGAGTGTATCGTTTGACAAAAGAATGCCCGCCACACGGCATCCGCCGCAGCAATAGGAGAACCATTTGCAGCTTGCGCATTTTTCGCTGTGCTCTTTGATCGCTTTGACGGTCGTGCAGACAAAATCGAGATAGTCGCCCGATCGCAGATGCTTTTGAAGTCCGTCTTCCTTTACGTTGCCGAGAAACCATCCGTGCTGTTCAAAATAGCCCGAGATCTGAAAGCAGGGATACAAATTGCCGTTTGCGCCGATCGCCGCCATACCGCGATTACCTCGGCAAACGGGCAATGAATCGCGATATTCATCCTTTCCGCATTCGATACCTCTCGGACGGTAAGTCTTGTTTTTCGGCGATAAGTGCATAAACTGCCAGACATCAATATCCATTTTGCAGTCGGTCTTGACGTATTCTTGCAAGAATTCGAGCATACGGTCAAAATATTCGTCGATATCAAGACAGGCATTGCCGGCGTTCTGATACCAACGGGGACTTTCAGAGGTGCGAATGATGCGCATTTCACGAACGCCCATATCCGAGAGCAGTTTGGCTGTGGGGAGCATGGTATCGACGTTCTGTCGGTGAACGTTGGTCTGCGCCTTGACGGGAAAGCCGTTTTCGATGCACAGACGAATGGCGCGAAGCGTGTTTTCTTCGGCGCCCTCTTTGCTTCTGAGCCAATCGTGATGTCCGATGCCGTCATAAGATATTTTCATAAGCGGACGGCAACCGATCTTTTTCATCTCATCAAGGATCTCCTGCGTGAGAAGGTGGCCGTTTGTGTTAAGATCCTCGACATACATACCGCGCGCATAGATATCGGAAATAATATCCATAAAATGCGGATGGAGCATCGGCTCGCCGCCGGTTATCGTAAAGGCATTGATGCCGCACTCTTCTGCTTCTTTTATGAGCTTTTGCGCTTCTTCGAGGGAAAACTTGTCAAGATTAGTGGACAGATAGAAGAGTGAAAAATTGATTTGGGATAGAATAATTTATACCCGAATGCAGTCGTTGGGAATTGTAATAAAGTTCAATGTACTCAACAATCTTT
>JAGAFQ010000124.1 GCA_017612495.1 Clostridia bacterium | reverse complement strand
TGCTCTTTTTCAAAGCAAAAACGGCGGCTGTTCAAGCCGCCGAGTCAAATTCGACGGGGTTGTTAAAAAAGTCCGATGACTTTTTTAACAACCCCTTATTTTTTAATTGAGTGTTCTTTTTCGCAAACGTGATATCTTATCTGAGGTGTCGGTGATATATGCGCCGGCATAAACGACGGCAAATATCGAATATGCAAATACGATGGAAACTATTACGCCGAAATCGTCGGAGAATATGACGGATATCACTTGCAAGACCGACATAAGCGATAAGAATACTGCCGACAATACGGGCTTTGCCGTTTTTGTCTTTTTCAAAAGGAATTCGTTTGAGATATGCAAAAATTTAATTATGAGCCATATCCAAAATGCTATTGACAAAAGCGCCGTTATCGCCTGGGCAAATATCATATTCTGTTTTAGCGCCGCAAGATTATCCGACATATCGCGGTAGTCGTGGCGGTATTTATAGGCAGCAAAATATTTTAAGGCATCGGCAAGTGCAAACAATAAAGCGAATATAACGGATATTGCCTTTGTGCGCGCTGTGACGGCTTTTGAATGCTTTGACAAAAAGAAAACGGCAAAAATGACAAACAAGCCGCCGATAAGTTCCGGCAGAATATCAAAGTAGTAAAGGTGAACATCGGCAAAAAAAGCAATGCCGGCAACGATAAGTGAATATGAAAACTTAACGGTATTGCACATTTCATAGCAAACGTGAGTTTTACAAAACTGCTCATATTCGGAAACAAGCGCTTTTTTCAGTTCCCCGTCTTTGATCAGGCGATAAAAGTATTTCGTCTGATATATGAGCCAAAGGATACCCAAAAAGAAGACAACACAAACGGCAAAAACAGAAAAGAAAGTCTTGAACTTGCCGGTGTCGTAAACGTATAAATTGACGTAGGCGGAATTTGAATTTGAAAGCGAAACGAATTCAGGCAATATCGGCAAAAAGCTTCTTGCCAAAATAAAGACAAATGAAAGGGACAAAACGGACGAGATGCCGGTTAGCATCGTTGAGCGCTTATCATACCGCTCAAACGATTCAAACGCCGAGAACATCTTTTTTATGCCCATAAAAAGCAAATATGCTTCAAAGAGCCCGAAGATCGACGTATATAATAAAATCATGATACCGTCTGAAAGCAGCAAAGACTCAATGCCGAAAGCTTTAATGGTGACCGAGATCAACCATAAAGCAAACTTTATCAAAGAAGTCCAAAAGAGTTTGGCAAAATAGTTATATGCATCTTCGATATAATCGGAAAGGCAACGCAGTTTCAAAAGTCCGTGCATGATGAGGGCGCAGCCGATAAAGTCCGGCAGAAAATCGGCGATATTGACAAACGGATTAAAGAAAAACAAAATTCCCGCAAGAATATATCCGAATCCCATAGTGCCCTCCTATTTTTTGGAAATTTTGAACTCCCGCGGTTTCATATCCAGATCCTTGGGCAGGCATATCCACATATAAGATGAGAATATGAGCATGGCGCAAAGGAGTATCAGCCAAATGCCGAAAAGCAAAGTGACGGTTTTGACCCAGCTCCAAAAAACGGCGGCGGTGGCAAACAGTTTTATCACAGCAAGAGATAAAGCGTATATTGCCAAACAGATCTCATTGCGCTTTGCCCTTATGGATATTTTTTTGAGTTCCGTCTCTTTTGCTATATCAAAAATGCCCTCTAAAATGACGTAATGGAGCAATATTATCAGCACCGCTTCGACAGTCCACAAAACGTCGCATAAAGCCGCGGGGACGTCAAAATCAAGATAAGACAATACCGATATGGCGCTTCTTGCCGAAGCAAAGACGATCATGGGAAAAATTATCGGCTTTGCCGCCTTGAATTTATCTATATAATTTGAAAGTTTGAAGATGCCGACGCACATAACGACATATCCGATCAAATCGGGGATCGAATCGATGCCGAAAAAATTATGCAGCGGAAAGTTGAACAAAAACAAATATCCGACAAATAAAAGTCCGAAGCCCATATAAATCTCCATATCGACGCAACGGCAAATTTCAAAGCCGAGTTGCGTTAAAAATCATATCATTCAGCGTCAGAATCGTTAGCACCGCAGCATTTCTTATATTTTTTGCCGCTGCCGCAGGGGCAAGGGTCGTTTCTGCCGACCTTCGGCGCGCTTTTTGCGGGAACTCTTCTGGTAACGGGCTTCGATTCGCCCGCAAAGCCCTCCGATTTTATCTTGGCAACAGCGCTTCTGCGCAAAAATTCAGATCTGGGCGCCGCCGCCAAAATTCTGCGAACGGTGTCGCATCTGATATCCTCGATCATTTCGTCATACATATCGGCACTTGCGATGCGATATTCGGTGAGCGGATTTCTCTGCGCATAGGCTTGAAGGCCGATACTTTCGCGCAGATCGTCCATCATATCGAGATGATCCATCCACTTTTTATCGACACTGTGCAAAAGAATGATCCTTTCGACCTCTCGCATAGCGCCGTCGACAAAGAGCTGCTCTTTCGCCTCATAAAGCTTGTCGGCGCGGCTGTTCAGCATTGCGATTATTGAATCTGCGCTTAAAGTTTTCGGGATATTGTCGCCGTAGCAAAAATCTTCTTTGAAGCAAAGTGTACCGAGGAAGTTTGAACGTATCTCTTCAAAATTCCAATTTTTCTTATCTTCATCCATAGTGTTGGCGCGAACGGTATTTTCAATAACGGTGCGTATCATAGATACGATCTTATCCTTGATATCCGCTCCGTCAAGCACTTCTCTGCGCTGTGAATAGATGAACTGTCTTTGCTGATTCATAACGTCATCGTATTCAAGCACGGTCTTTCTTCTTTGGAAGTTCATGCCTTCAAGGCGCTTTTGAGCGCTCTCAATGGCGTTAGAGAGCAATTTTGCGTCGATGGGCTGATCTTCGGGAAGACCTAAGCGCTCTATCATATTTGTGATCCTGTCTCCGCCGAAAAGACGCATAAGATCGTCTTCAAGCGAAAGATAAAAACGCGATGTTCCCGGGTCGCCCTGACGTCCGGCACGTCCGCGGAGCTGGTTGTCAATACGTCTGCTCTCGTGTCTTTCGGTACCGATTATGAAAAGACCGCCAAGAGAGCATATTTTCTTTGCCATAGGCTCGATCTCGGCTTTGTATTTTGCGTTAAGTTCAGAAAACTTTTGTCTTGCCTCGATTTCCTCCTGCGCCGTCAAAACGGCGGAGCCTGTCGCCTGGGCAATAAGTTCATCGGCGTAGCCGAGCTTGCGCATTTCCTGCTTTGCCAAAAATTCGGCATTGCCGCCGAGCATGATATCGGTGCCGCGTCCCGCCATATTGGTAGATATCGTGACCGCACCGTATTTGCCTGCTTGAGCGACGATTTCCGCTTCTCTTTCGTGCTGCTTGGCGTTGAGCACGTTATGGGGTATTCCCTCCATTTTGAGTCTGTGCGACAAAAGTTCGCTCTTGTCGATGGAAACTGTACCCACAAGCACCGGCTGACCGTTTTTATAGCATTCTTTGATCTGCTCGACGATGGCATTGATCTTTCCCGCTTTGTTTTTATAAACGGCATCGGGATAGTCGCGACGTATCATCGGCTTGTTGGTCGGTATCTCTATGACGTCGAGATTATATATCTCGCGGAATTCATCCTCCTCGGTGAGCGCCGTACCGGTCATACCGGAAAGTTTTGAATAAAGTCTGAAATAGTTCTGGAAAGTGATAGTCGCAAGAGTTCTCGACTCTTTTTCGATTTGTACGTGTTCTTTGGCTTCAATAGCCTGGTGAAGACCGTTTGAATAACGGCGTCCGTGCATCAAACGACCCGTAAAAGAGTCAACGATGATGACCTGGTCATCCTTGACAACGTAATCGACGTCGCGCTTCATGATGCCGTGCGCACGTATTGCCTGGTTTATATGGTGCAATAGTTCGGAATTCTCGGCATCAGAAAGGTTTTCTACGCCGAAATACTGCTCCGCCTTGCGAATACCGTTTGCGGTGAGGGTCGCGTTTTTCGCCTTTTCATCGACGATATAATCTTCGCTCACATCCTCGTAGCTCTCTTTGGTATCCATCTCTTTGATCTTATACATTTTAAGACTGCGTGCGAATTTTTCAGCCGCGTCATAGACGCTCGTCGATTCTTCGCCTTCACCCGAAATGATAAGCGGAGTTCTCGCTTCATCTATCAAGATAGAGTCCACCTCATCGACGATGGCAAAATTGTGTCCTCTTTGAACGATATCGTTTTTGTAAATGACCATATTGTCGCGTAGGTAGTCAAAGCCGAACTCATTGTTCGTTCCGTACGTGATATCGCTGTTATAGGCGATCTTTTTCTCATCGGGAGATAAACCGTGCACGATCAAGCCCGTTGTCATTCCCAAAAAGCCGTAGACTCTGCCCATCTCTTCTGCGCCGACGCGCGCAAGATAGTCGTTTACGGTGATGATATGAACACCCTTGCCCGCAATGGCGTTAAGATACGCAGGCATCGTTGCAACGAGCGTTTTACCTTCGCCCGTTTTCATCTCGGCAATTCTGCCCTGATGCAAAACGATATCGCCTATTAACTGCACTCTGAACGGGCGCTTGCCAAGCACTCTGTCGGCAGTCTCTCTGACCGCGGCAAAAGCATCGGGCAAAATCATATCGAGCGTTTCGCCGTCACTGTATCTCTTTTTAAGCTTTTCGGTAGTTTGACGAAGTTCGTCATCGGGCATATTTTTATATTTATCGGAAAGAGCCTCGATGGCATTGACCTGCGCTTCGAGTTTCTTTATCTGCCTTTGGCTGTAGGTGCCGAAAATTGAAGAAACGATGCTCATATATGTTATCGT
>JAGAFQ010000123.1 GCA_017612495.1 Clostridia bacterium | reverse complement strand
TGCTCTTTTTCAAAGCAAAAACGGCGGCTGTTCAAGCCGCCGAGTCAAATTCGACGGGGTTGTTAAAAAAGTCCGATGACTTTTTTAACAACCCCTTTTGTTAAGTTATGCAAGTTTTGTTAAGTTTACGATGACGTCGACCATTTTTTCGAGCGAATTTACCGGGATGAATTCGCGCACACTGTGAAAGTTTACGCCGCCCGTTGAAAGATTGGGGCAGGGCAGTCCTTCATAAGAAAGCCTTGCGCCGTCCGTGCCGCCGCGAATGGCGACGATCTTCGGGGTGATGCCGGCGCTTTCCATGGCGCGCTTTGCGTTATCGATAAGCTCGATGTGGGGCAGTATTTTTTCTTTCATATTGAAGTAGGTGTCGGTGATGTTGTGTTCAAACGTCTTTTCACCGTAAACGGAATTGAGATATTCGCAAAGATTTTTGATGAACTGCTTTCTCTCTTCGTATTTTTCGATATCGTGGTCGCGGATGAGCATCTGGATATAGCCCTCGGTCTCATCGGCGGAAATTTTCTGCACGTGATAAAAGCCCTCATAGCCCTCGGTGTGCGCAGGAGCTTCTGCGGGAGGCAAAAGCGAGACGAACTCACTTGCATACAAAGCGGCGTTTTTCATCGTGTTTTTGGCTTCGCCGGGATGGATGTTTTTGCCGTGGATATAGATCTTTGCCGCGGCGGCATTGAAATTTTCATATTCGATCTCACCTATCTCTCCGCCGTCAACGGTATATGCAACGGGGGCTTTGAAACTTTTAAGGGGAAAAAGGTCGGCACCTCTGCCGATCTCTTCGTCGGGGGTTATGCAGACCGCTATCGCTCTGTGAGATTCTTTGTTTTTGATGATCCTTTCGCAGGCTGAAATAATCTCGCTGATGCCCGCCTTGTCGTCGGCTCCGAGCAGGGTCGTGCCGTCGGTGACGATGAGCTTTTGATTTTTGTATTTTTCAATAACGGGAAATTCCTTTGCCGTTATGTGATTTCCGCTTGCGAGCTTTATATCTTTTCCGTCGCAGTCAATAACGGCGGGCTTTATATCGGTGCCCTTTGCATCGGGGGATGTATCCATGTGCGCGATAAGTCCCAGAGGGGGAAGATCGCTCATATCGTCGCTTGCACTCAAAAATGCCGAAACGTAGCCGTTTTCATCGACCTTTGCGTCTTCCATTCCGATGCTTTCCATATCTTTTCTTATTTCTTCCGCCAGCAAAAGCTGACTTTTCGTTGACGGGCAGTTCTCGCAGTTTTCGTCTGACGGTGTTGGATATGAAACATAGTTGAGAAATCTTTCGATCACAGTCATAATATATTCCTCTGCAAATAAAATTTATAGCGGTGTTAAAAAAATATCGTCGCGGAAATTATCGCGCGACGATATCTGGTGATCCACCGGAGACTCGAACTCCGGACCCTTTGATTAAAAGTCAAATGCTCTACCGTCTGAGCTAGTGGATCATTCGACCTTGCTATAATATCACATTTGTATTTGTTTGTCAACTCTTAATTTGCATTTTTCAACAATCTATGCTATATTTGACCGTTTTTGCCCTTTTTGTTAAAAAAACGCCGTAAGGCTTGTATTTTTGCAAAATTTTTGGTATTATATTATTATCTAATATTATGTATATATAATGCGCGCTTGAAAAGGAGTTGTAGTATGAGTATTCTTATGGCAATGTTTTGGGGCTTTGTCCAAGGCGTTTGCGAATTTTTGCCGATCTCGTCATCGGGACATTTGGCGATCTTGCAAAACGTTTTCGGTATGGAAAACATAGAACAAAATTATTTTACCTTCGATATACTCCTCCATTTGGGAACGCTTATTGCGGTGTTCATCGTTTACTATAAAGAGATCTTTGCGCTCATCCCGGCATTTTTCACGATGCTCTCAAAGGCCTTCAAGAGAAAATTCAAGCTTGAATATTACAATGCCGATGAAAGATTCGTCATCTTCGTTATCATCGCGACGATACCTCTTGTGATATCGGCGCTGCTCGGCGACTACGTTGAAACGATCTACGGCTATACCAAGGTGATAGGCGCCATTCTCATTTTCAACGGCATTATGCTTTTTGTCGGCGATATTGCCAAGAGACGCCGCAAATCTTATGTGGGCGAAATGGAAGTCAAACCGAGAAACGCTTTAACGGTAGGTCTTATGCAGATGTTTGCCGTGCTGCCGGGTCTTTCGCGCTCGGGCACGACCATAACCGGCGGTCTTCTTTGCGGATATGAGCAGAGCTATGCCGTTAAGTTTTCATTCATTCTTTCCGTTCCGGCGATTTTGGGCGCTAATATTCTGTCGCTCGGAGATCTTGCAAACAACCCCATTTCCAAGACGGATATCCTGCCGTACGCCATCGGCGCGCTGACTGCCGCCGTTGTGGGCATAGGCGCCATGAAGCTTTTAATTTATATTTCCAAAAAATCCGATTTCCGCATTTTTGCGATATACAGCATCATAATAGGATGTGTCGCCGTGATTTTCGGCTAAAATTCAAAAAGGAAGGTCAAATGACTTGGCTGCAAAGAAAAAGACTGATAAAGCGGCTGCTTCGAAGGCGAAGACCGCTAAAAAACAAAAAGAGGTCGAACAGATCGAAATGATCGACGATGCCCCCGTTGAAGACAAGATAATACATAAAGTACTGCCTTACGTCTGGGTGCTTTTGGCGATCTTTTGTGCGATCTGCATCTTTTCGGGCAAAGATATCGGCATTTTGGGCGACGGCATCAAAAATGCTTTGTGCCGTCTGTTCGCAGGCGCATCGGTTGCAGTGCCCGTGATGCTCGTTGTCGGTGCGTTTTTCTGGAAGAGTGACGTCAAAAACGTCAACGTCATATATAAGCTCATATATGCGATCTTGATTTTGGTCTGCACGTCCGTTCTTTTGCATTTCATTTTCGGCTACGGCGACCAAAGACTGACTGCATCCGAACTTTCCGACAAGGGCTTTGACCTTATCGGCGGCGGAATCATCGGCGGCTGTGTCTGCACTTTCTTCGTCAGCATTTTCGGCCGCGTATTTTCAATAGTCCTGCCCGCGTTCATACTCATCGTTTCGGTTTTGTTCTTCATAGGTCTGACGCCCAAAAAGTTCTTCTGCCTTATAAAGGAAAGATACGAGCGCCATGCCGCCATTGCCGAGCGCAATACGAAAGAGGATGCGCGCCGCCGTGAAAAAGAAGAATATATGAGCAGCATCGGTCAGTATGACGACGGCACCTATGCCCCTGCCGATGTTGATGTAAAGACCGAAGATACCGCCGCGGCGGAAAATATCGATATAGACAAATCTGTCTTTGACAAGGCGATGGAAGAAGAAAAGAACACCTTTGTCAAATCCATTGTAGACGACGGTGTCGTTATCGAAGCATATAAGGGCGACAGCACCGACGGTGCAGACGGCGCCGAGAGCGCCGACGGCGGCAAGATAGACCTTCATTCGATATTTGCCGAAAACGGAAAACTTTCGGGCATCGATATGAAGGATGACGGAAATTTCGATGAAAGCGGTGCTGAGATCGATCTTAAAGCGAAAACAAGCGATGAGATACCCGTGAAGACGGAAAACATAGAATCCGAGCACGCCGAAAAGCCGATGAACGTTTACCGTTTTCCGCCTATAACGCTGCTTAAAAAGCCGCCCGTCAAAAAGAACGTTGACGTTTCGGGCGAGCTTGAAGAAAACGCAAAGAAGCTTGTCGCTACGCTCAACAGCTTCAACGTAAAAACGCAGGTGGTCAACATCTCGCGCGGACCTACGCTCACGCGCTATGAGCTTGCCCCCGAGGCAGGCACGAGAGTGCGCGCCATTGCGAACCTTGTCGACGATATCTCAATGAACCTCGCCACCTCGGGCGTGCGCATCGAAGCGCCTATCCCCGGCAAGTGCGCGGTCGGCATCGAGGTCCCCAACAAGACCGTTTCGACAGTGTATGTGCGCGAACTTATCGATTCGCCCGCATTCAAGGATGCTCCCAGCAGACTCAATGCCGCACTCGGCATTGATGTTGCCGGCACACCCGTATATATCGATCTGCCCAAAATGCCTCACTTGCTTATCGCGGGCGCTACCGGTATGGGTAAGAGTGTGTGCCTCAACAGCATTATCGTCAGCATACTTTATAAGGCGATGCCGAGCGAGGTGAAATTCATCTTCATCGACCCGAAAAAGGTCGAACTCGGAATGTATAACGGAATACCGCATTTATTGGTGCCCGTTGTCACGGAGCCGAAGAAAGCGGCAGGCGCTCTTCATTGGGCAGTCACCGAAATGGAACGCCGTTTTGAACTTATCGAGGATGTCGGCGCAAGAGATATAAAGGGCTATAACTCGATCACCAAGGACGATCCCGAAAAAGAGCATTTGCCTCATATCGTCATCGTTATCGACGAGCTTGCCGATCTTATGATGACATCCCCGGACGAAGTCGAAGCGTCGATCTGCCGTTTGGCGCAAAAGGCGCGCGCGGCGGGAATGTGCCTTATTATCGGTACACAGCGTCCTTCCGTTGACGTCATCACGGGTCTTATCAAGGCGAACATTCCTTCGAGAATCGCATTTACCGTTGCATCCCAGGTCGATTCGCGTACGATAATCGATATCCAGGGTGCCGAAAAGCTTATAGGACGAGGCGATATGCTTTATGCTCCCGTCGGCTTTGCAAAGCCCTTGCGCGTTCAGGGCGCATTTGTCAGCGATGACGAGATAGAGCAGATAACTCAATTCTTAAAAGAAAATTCGGGCAAGGCGGAATATTCCGACGAGATCGCCGCCTCCATTGAAAAAGAAGCCGAAAAATGTTCGATCTCCAAAAAGGGAAAGAATATGTTCGATAATTCCGAAGACAGCGGAGACGAAGAAGCAGATCCCATGCTCAAAGCGGCTATTGAACTTGCCGTTGAAAGCGGAAAGATCTCGACATCTTTGATACAGCGCCGCCTCTCTTTGGGTTACGGACGCGCCGCAAAGCTCATTGATAAAATGGAAGCTATGGGAATAGTCAGCGCCCCCGAGGGACAAAAGCCGAGATCGGTGCTGATATCAAAAGAACAGTATATGGAAATGCGCCTCAACCGCGACGACGTTGAGTAAAACGTCATAAATTTTACAATAATAGCATATATCGCTAATGGGCGCATACAATAAAAGGGAGAAACACGATGATTTATATATTTCTTGCCGACGGATGCGAAGAAATAGAAGCGCTGACCCCCTGCGATCTTCTTCGCAGAGCAGGTCACAAAGCTTTGCTTGTCGGTGTCAACAAAAGAGAGATAATCGGCGCACACGGTATCCATATATCGGCTGATATAACGACTGCCGACGTTTCGGCAAACGACGACGTTTCGATGATCGTCTTGCCGGGCGGTGTCGAAGGAACTGAAAATCTCAAAAACGACAAGACCGTTTGCAATATGATCTCAGCGTGCCAGAAAAACGGAAAATATATCGCGGCTATCTGCGCGGCTCCGACGATACTCGGAGAGATGGGAATTCTAAACGGAAAGACCGCTGTTTGCTATCCGTCGCTTGAAAACAAGCTTATCGGAGCACAGATCTCCGCTAAAAACGTAGTTTGCGATGACAACATCATCACCGGTAAGGGAATGGGTGTCAGCATTGAATTCGGACTTATGCTCGTATCGGTCCTTGACGGAGACGAAGCGAGCGAACAACTGAAGGGAAAGGTAATCGCAAGTGGTACCACCTATTAAAAACATCAAAACGGAAATGCGCACGGAATATATGAATTTGCGCCGCGCCATTCCCGCCGAAGAAAAAGCGAAACTTGACAAAAGAATATCTGAACTGTTTTTGGCATCGATAACGTACAGATATTCAAAAGCGGTGCTTTTATATGCTCCGCTCGACGATGAAATAGACGTCTGGGGCATTTCAAAGGCGGCGCTCGAAGCCGGCAAGTTAGTGGCGTTTCCGCGCTGCAATGCCGAAGACAACACGATGAAATATCACATCGTAAAATCGCTTGACGAGCTCGAAAGATCCACGTTCGGAATTTTAGAGCCGAAAGCGGAATGTGAAATATATGACTATGAAAAGAATGCTCAAAATGACCATGCGGTATGTATCGTGCCGGGTGTCGTTTTTGACAAGGCAGGATACAGAATAGGATACGGCAGAGGCTTCTATGACCGCTTCTTGAATAAATTCGAGGGCGTCAAGGTCGGCTTTGCGTATTCCGATTTTATAATCAAGAGCGTTCCCCGCGGCAGATATGACTTGGCTTGCGACGTCATAGTCAGCGAAAAAGGGGTGCGCGCTATTGGATAAAATCAAAAAAAGCGTATTGGCTCCCGGCCTTATCGCGTTGATTTTTATTCTGCTCAAAATATCGGTCTATATCGATATCGACTTGTTCACATCGGGACAGGGCGCATTTTTGGCACTTATACTGCTCCAAATCATGATATTTTTGCTGCCGGCGGTGCTGTATTGCAAATTGCGATCTTCGAATTTTTCAGAGAAGCTCCGCTTAAATGCCATAGCGCCCGACAAATTGCCCGTCACCGTTTTGGCGACCTTCGTTCTGCTTTTGGGCACGGCGCTCTTAAAGCTTTTGATAAGCAGTTTGGGACTTGCCCAGGAAAGCTATAATCTTTATTCCTATACCGTTCCCGAGGGCAGCGGAATATTAAGCACCCTTTATGTGGTAGTGGTGTTTGCCGTTATTCCGGCAATAACCGAGGAGTTCGTCTTTCGCGGTGTTATGCAGGCGGAATATGAAGAATACGGCATTCTTATCTCGCTTGTGGTGCCGTCGTTTTTATTCTCGATGCTGCACGGAAGCATTACCGCGTTTATCGTATATTTCTTTGCCGGAATGGTATTGGCATTCACGGCATATCTCACAAAATCGATTTTTGCCACGGCGATAATACATATCATAAACAATGTCTTTTCGATATTCGTCGAGGGCTATGTTTGGGATATTTTCGCCAAGCGCGAAAACGTGATCTTCGTTGTATTCGTTTTATTCTCTCTGTTTTTGATATGCCTTATCTTTATGTTTTCCGAAGCGGAAAGAATAATTTACAATCTCGGAATATCCAATGAGCCGTCCCCCGTCGAAAAGCTTTCGGCAAGAGCGTGGCTTTTAAGGCTCGGAGAAATGATGATATCACCGACGTATATAACTTGCACCGTTATTTTCTTACTGTCTGCAATAGGAGTTTTCAGATAACGGTAACAATAAGAAGAAAAGAGAAAAACTATGGAATTTGACGGAAATTCAAATCGTCAACAAAATACCGATGAGCCCGCATTCGAGAAGCCCGAAGCTCACAGCGATTCGCTTGAGCGCATTTTGGCACAAAAGCGAAAAGCGGCGGCAAATCAGGCACAAAAAGCACCGCATGCGCAAAGATACGTCGCAGCCCCCGATGCTCAAAAAACGGAGGCAAAGGCTATGCGCACGGCTGATATCGCAAACAAGCCGAAGACCGCCGAAAGACCCGAAACGGCATCCGACGGAGGCTTCGATCTCGCACTTTTTATCGAAAAAACAAAGTGTAAAGCAGAGGACTTAATGAAAAAAACCAAGAAAAAGATCGCGGAACTTTCAAAAAAGCGCAAGGTAAGATCTGAGGCAAAGCAAAAGGACAACCTCGTCCAGGATTATTATGATGACAACGAAGAAGATTCGGCAGTCGTTGACGTGCTGAAATCCACTATTTATATCGTGTCGGTACTTATCGTTTCGATAGTATTGAGTTATTTTGTCATAATCTATTCAAACGACGTCTTTTCGTTCGTCAAAGCCGAGGTAAATGCGGATATAAAGATCGAAGATACCGTTTCTACCTCAAAGCTCGCATCCGTGCTCAAAGAAGACGGCATCATCAAATATCCGGCGCTTTTCAAGCTCTATCATTCTTTCCGCGGATACAGCGATACCTATAAGGGCGGCACGTATTCCGTTTCGTCGAAAATGGGATACGATGAGATTATCAAAACTTTTCTCGGCACGAAAAAGGATAGAGAAACGATCATTCTGACGTTCTATGAGGGACAAACCGTCGATGAGATCATCGACGAATTCGTCGAAAACGGCATAGGCACCAAAGAGGGCTTTGTGGACGTTATCCAGAACTATCCTTATGAATACGATTTTATCAGCGAGATCCCAAACGACCCCAATCGCCGTTACCGTCTTGAGGGATATCTGTTCCCCGATACGTATTATTTCTATGCCGACTCAAACGAAGAAACGGCGATCTACAAGATGCTCGAAAACTTCAACTCGAAGATAAGCGAGCCCTACTACGAGAGGGCAAAGGAAATAGGCTATTCGCTTGACGAGGTCATAAATATCGCATCCATCATCCAATGGGAGGCAGGCTATACGGTCGAATTCGAATACGTTTCGTCCGTCATACACAACAGACTCTCATCACCGAATTTCCCGAAAATAGAGTGCGACTCGACGATCATATATGCCATCGGCGGAGACAGAAAGAATGAGGTCACGGGCGCGGATCTTGAATATGACAGTCCGTATAATACCTATCTTTATGACGGTCTTCCTCCCGGAGCTATCGGTAACCCCGGTCTTGACGCCATAGAAGCTGCGCTTTATCCCATAAACTCAAACTACTACTATTTTGTGGCAAGCCCGAACGGAGAGACTATCTTCTCGCGTACGCTTGCGGAGCATAATGCCGCAAGAGCACGCATCGCCGCACAATAAATTTCAGTGAGGAAACATAAATAAAATGCCAGAACTTTTATCTCCTGCCGGCAATTTTGAAAAAATGGTTTCGGCGATACGCTACGGTGCCGATGCCGTATATCTTGCCGGAAATGACTTCGGAATGCGCGCCGCCGCGGCAAATTTCACGCTTGATGAATTGAAATCGGCGGTGGAGTATGCGCACGCACGCAAAAAAAGAGTGCATCTGACCGTAAACACGATGCCGCACGACGATGAATATCCGCGTCTTTCCGAATATCTCGATTCGATAAAGGATCTCGGCATAGATGCGTTCATCGTTGCCGATATAGGCGTCATAAATCTCATTCTGCAAAAAATGCCGAATGCCGAGATACACCTTTCAACTCAGGCAAGCACCCTAAGTTCGGCTTCGTGCCGCGCATGGCATTCTCTCGGCGTAAAGAGGGTAGTGCTTGCAAGAGAACTGAATCTCGAAGAAATAAAGCGCATACGCGAAAACACGCCGCCCGACTTGCAGCTTGAAGCCTTTATTCACGGCTCTATGTGCATATCGCTCTCGGGCAGATGCCTGCTTTCCAACTATCTTTGCGGCAGAGATGCCAACAGAGGCGCCTGCGCTCAGCCTTGCCGCTGGGACTATGAATATACCATTATGCAAAAGGATGAAGAGCTCGGCATATCCGAAAACAAAAACGGCACGTTCATCATGGCGTCAAAGGATATGTGCTTGATCGAGCATATACCAAAGCTTCTCGGCGCCGGCATCGACAGCTTCAAGATCGAGGGCAGAATGAAGAGCGCCTACTACACGGCGGTCGTCACAAATACATACAGAATGGCGATCGATTCGTATCTCAAAGACAAAGAAAATTACAAATTAGATCCGCACTGGTGCGATGAACTTGACAGTGTGAGCCACAGAGAATATTGCACGGGATATTATTTCGACAGTCCGCACAAGAATGCTCAAACGGTATCGAACAACGGATATTTGCGCGAAAAGGCATATCTTGCGATGGTCGATGAGGTCTTTGACGACGAAAGAGGAAACGGCAAATTCGCCGTCTTGGTACAGCGCAACAAGTTCTCAAGCTTCGATGACGTTGAACTGCTGACTCCCGGCAAATGCGGCAGACTCATAAATGTGGGTCAGTTAAAAGCAGAAGACGGTGAAGATCTTGAGAGCGTACCGCATCCGTATATGCGCTTCAAAATGAAATGCGACGGCGATATTCACGTAGGCGATATTTTAAGAGGCACGTCAAAATAAAATCCTTATATAGATATATCTCATATAGATATAATGGAAGAGAAACCGCATATCCGCGGTTTCTCTTTTTCGTATTTTTACGGAATGTGCGGCTTTTGTCGAAAAAAATATTGAAAATTTTTATAAAATTTTTTTGCGATTTTCGGCGCAAATTTGTCGCCGAATGCGGATAATACTTAATTTTCTTCATATTTTGTTAACAGTTAAGACATATTGACAATATTGACGAAATTATTTATAATATGTATGTGGTATTTGGTGGGAGTATCCAAATTTATTCGGAATATATATTCCGGCGAATTCAGATATAATCAAATCCCGCCTTATCCGAATCGGAGTCACAGCCTCCGACAGCCGATAGATTCACAGTTGGGGAGAATATCGGCAGTTGCGGTGTTTATGCAGATGTGCGCCGCAATTTATTATCTGCAAAAAATTTATGGGGATAACCCAAAAGGAGAAAAACATGAAAAACAGCTTTGCAAAAAGATTCCTTTCGTGCTTTCTTAGCTTGCTCATGCTCATCGGCGCTTTTG
>JAGAFQ010000122.1 GCA_017612495.1 Clostridia bacterium | reverse complement strand
GGTTGCGGAAAAGGTGCGTTCATCACCGAACTTGCAAAGCGCAACCCCGATATAAATTATATTGCCATAGAAGTCGTATCCGATGCGATAGTATGCGCAATAGAAAAAGCCGATGCGATTGGAATTTCGAATTTGAAGTTTTTGATCTGCAATGCGGCAAACCTCACCGATATATTTTCAAAAGAAAGTATTGACAAGATTTATCTGAACTTTTCAGATCCTTGGCCGAAAAAACGCCACGCAAAGCGCCGTCTAACTTCTCCCGTGTTTCTTTCAACATATAAAACGATACTCAAACACGGCGCGAATATCGAGTTCAAGACCGACAACAGAGATCTTTTTGATTACTCACTCGAACAATTTGAAAACTGCGAATTCGATCTTTCCGATATTTGCTATGACCTGCACGCAAGCGAATATGCAAAAGATAACATTATGACCGAATATGAGGCAAATTTCTCACAAAAGGGCTTCAAGATCAACCGTTTGTGTGCTCATTATCGCTGATCTTATTCGGAAGCGTATAGCTTTTACAGCCGCAATCGGAGCAAAGCTCGGCATCAAGACACATGTAGTCTTCTCCGTTTTTTACCATAACGACGTCGCCGCCGAGATTTTTGCAGAACTTAACGTATAATTCCGCTTCATTTTCATTTTTTAACATAAAAACACCTCCGTACATAGTTTTACCGATTAAGGCAAAATAAATGCACGGAGTTTTTTAATCGTAAAATTTTAATTTATTTTCGTGAAAACCGTCTATATTTCCCTTTTGCAGAGCGCCGAAAAGACGGTGTCGCAAACCTTTGTTTTCGCTTTCGAGCCGAGATAAAAGCTGCTTTATGTTCTCCCTCTCGGTGTTTTTATCTTCCGGGCATTTGCTCGGAATAACGGGAAGTTGCGCATGAGAAGCAAAATATCTGACGTCTTTTTCCTGCGCGTAGATCATCGGACGAATAAGGGTTATATCGCTTCTGTCAAGATAAGTGACGGGCGAAAAAGAGCCGATCCTGCCCTCAAAAAACAAATTCATAACGAAGGTTTCAACAACGTCGTCGAAATGATGTCCGAGTGCCACTTTATTGCAGCCGTGTTTTTTTGCCGAATCGTTAAGCGTTCCGCGACGGAGTTTTGCGCAAAGCGAGCACGGATTTGATTCTTTTCTAACATCGAATATTATTTTCGCGATTTCGGTTTTTTCAACGAAATATTCAACGCCGAGCGAATCGCATAATTCTTTTATCGGTGCAAAATCATTTCCCTCAAATCCCATATCGACCGTTATTGCGCACAAATCAAAGTGTAAAGGATAAAATCTGCGCAAGTGCGCAAGCGTATATAAGAGCGCAAGAGAGTCTTTTCCGGCAGAAACGCCCACGGCGATCTTATCGCCGCTTGATATCATCTGATAGTCATCGCAGGCGCGTCTTACAAAGCTTAACATTCGCCTTAATCCGTCCATAAAAATCTCCCTCCGTTCAAATTACCAAACTATTTTATCACATTGAATGACGGTTTGCAATATAATGTAAATATAATAAAAAACGGGGAGAATTTATGGCAATTAAAATTTTTATTGATCAGGGGCACAATCCGCAAAATCCGAATTCGGGTGCGGAATATAACGGCGTACTTGAACAGGATATAAATTATGATATCGGAATAAGACTTTACGGACTTTTGTCAAATGATCCGAATTTTGATGTGCGCGTATCACGACCTACTGCCGAAACATCACTCGGCACAAGCAACTCGACAAGCCTTATGGAGCGCACAAGACTTGCAAACGAGTTCGGCGCCGACTGGTTTATCAGTCTGCATTGCAATGCCTCTGATAACGAAAACGCAAGCGGCTGCGAAAGCTATGTATATTCGTCCGGCTCAAAAGCGGCAGGTCTGGCTGTCGATATCACACAAAGCATATCGAAAAATCTCGGCATTCCCGACCGCGGCAATTTCATAAGACCGTCACTTTATGTTTTGAGAAAAACACTTATGCCGGCGGTTCTTATCGAAATGGGATATATAACGAACAACACCGACAGGTATTTATTGACAACGGAGCCGCAAAGATTTGCCGATGCTATATATGAAGGCATTCTGGAATTTTTCGGGCTTTGATTGACAAAACACCGCACAAATGATATATTTGTAATGTATAAAAGAAAGGAGTTTACCATGAAAAAACTTATTGCATTAACATTGGTGATCATAACTCTGTTTTCGCTCGTTTCCTGCAACAAGCCGGGAAATACAAACGAAAATACCGACGGATCAGAAATTGCAGTTCCGTCTTCGGGAACATCAGAAGAGCCATCCGGCACTCCGAGCAGTGATGTAACAGATCCTTCATCTTCATCGGTGTCATCATCACAAAACCAATCGTCAAACCAAAATCCGTCTTCATCGGTACCCGCAAGCTCGCAGGCAAATACAACAGATTCTTCATCCGATAATACACCGCAGTATATTCCGGGCAAAGAAATGGAGATTTGCAAAGACGCCGAAACAGATTACGTGATCGTTTATTCATCTTCGGCAAGTGAAGATATAGCCTCGATCGCAAGAACACTCAAAACCGCGTTCAGAAGCAAGCAAAACGTCAGCATCCCTCTTGTGCCCGATGCGAAAGAAGAGCCTGTCGCTCACGAGATCATTCTCGGCGAAACGAACAGATGCGAAGGACTTGCGGCAAAAAACAAGCTCGGCAAAGACGACTACAAAATCTATTTTGAAAACGGCAAAATATACATAATAGGCGGCTCGGAGAAAGCGACGAAAAATGCCGCGACATATTTTGCGAAGAATGTTTTAACAAGCGGAAGTTCCTATATGATAAACGAAAATTTTGTTTACACTTATAAGCATACATACCCGATCACAAGCACCAAGATCGCAAACTATGATATGAGCTCTTTTAAGATAGTCACCGCGAGCGAAGACAGACACTCAAAGGCCGCAGCCGATTATCTTAATGCTTATCTTTCTGAAAATTGCGGTTTTTCGCTCGCCATCACAGAAGATACCTCCGCAAAGAGCGACTTTGAAATAAGAATAGGCAAAACGACAAGAACCGGGGCGATCGCTGATGCCGAGATAAATGTAAACGTTGAAAACAACGGCAAGGCGCTCAACATTATAAGCGGCAAAACCGAAACTGCCCTTTCTGCCGTCAAATTCTTTATAAACAAGTATCTTACAACGACCGGTACCGTCACACTCTCGACCTCACTCAATACAAAAGCGACAAGCGTGTTCCTTACAAAGACGGGCGACGTAAGAATAACCTGCGCCGGCGACAGTCTTACTGCCGGTGCTCAATCGAGCAACGTTGCAAAACTTGCATATCCGCCCGTTTTGGATAGTATGCTCCCGCAGAATTTCGAGTGTAAAAACTTCGGTGTAGGCGGCACGACGATGACGATAGACGTTTTGGAAACCGCAAACGGTGCAACGTTTATGTCGTATTATGCAACGGCACAATATAAAGCGGGCAAACAGTTTAATCCTACTATCGTTTTGTTGATGCTCGGCTGCAACGACAGCGTTCCGCTTGTAAATAATGCAATAGGCGATGCTGACCGCACATCACGCTTTATCACATCGGGCAAAACGATGATAAACGAATATAAGGCCGTTTCATCAAATCCCACCGTCTTTTTGATGACACCCGTTCAGGTTTCACACGCACAGGCGCAGGCAAGCAGAAAAAATAATCTTGACAACAACTATTTGCCGCTTGTAAAGCAGCTCGCGTCCGAATGCAACGTCCCGCTTCTTGACATCTATCAAAGAACGGCAGATCTTGACGAACTCTATGCAGACGGATTGCATTTCAACGACGACGGTTATCGTTATCTTGCGGGAATCGTTCTTGACGAACTCGTTTCATATTACGGTTTTAACTGATAAAAAAAGCCCTTTC
>JAGAFQ010000121.1 GCA_017612495.1 Clostridia bacterium | reverse complement strand
CGAAAAGAGCATTGTGGGTATCATGACCGAAAAGACGATCAAAACGAGTGTTCCGCCGAAGCCTATGGGGCAAAGATAGAAAATTGACGGAAAGGCGGTTATGCAAACGATATAGCAGGCAAGAAGCCCGAAAAACATTGCCGCTCTCATTTTGTTCATCGGTCGGCACATACCGTATATCATCGCAAAGCCGACAATGGATATGAGCAGTGTGCAAACCGTAGATATGACGGCGGGATCCATCAAAAAGGCTTTTTCAAAGCACAGAACACCGCCTATGATTATAAGATTGGTCGTGGCGGCGGGGAGCGCTCTGTATATCACGTTCAAAAGGAATTTGCCCTTGATGCGTCCCTCGCTCTTTTCAAGAGCCAAAAGGAATGCCGGCGCGCCTATCGTGAGTGCGCTGATCAAAGACAACTGCGTCGGTTGAAGAGGGTATGCGAACACGGCGAAGATGGAAATGAGCGCAAGCACGAAAGAGAAGATGTTTTTGATGAGGAAAAGCGATGCGCTTCTTTCGATATTGTTGATGACCTGTCTGCCCTCGGTAACGACTGTCGGCATCGACGAGAATTTTGAATCGAGCAAAACAAGATCCGAGACCTTGCAGGCAATGTCGCTGCCTGATGCCATTGCAATGCTGCAATCGGCTTCTTTGAGCGCCAAAACGTCGTTTACGCCGTCGCCCGTCATGGCAACGGTGTGACCTGACTTTTTGAGCGCGCGTATGAGCTTTTGCTTTTGTTCGGGCGTCACTCTGCCGAAAACGGTATATTCGTTCGCCGCTTTTTTGAGTTCTTCATCGCTCATATCGGGGTTCAGCGCCGTGAATTTCTCGGCACCGGGGATTTTTGCGGCGACGGCGGCGGCTGAAACGGTATTCGGGTTATCGCCCGATATCACCTTGATATTTACGCCTTGTGACGTGAAATATGCGAAAGTCGATGCCGCGTCGGGACGGATGGCGTTTTCAAGAAGTATCAATGCTATGGGAAAGATTTGAGAAAACGCTCCGCTGTCAATGCTGTCGGCTCGCGCGAAAAGCAGCACGCGATAGCCTTTCTCGGAGTATCCTTCAATGAGCTTTTGATATCTTGAATAGCCGTTTTTGAGTATGAATTCGGGTGCGCCGAGTATGTAATTTTCGCCGTTGCCGAAGCTTACGGCGCTTGTCTTTGTGACAGATGAAAAAGGATACACGCGGTATGCGGTCTTTGACGGGGCAGATGTGAATTTGAGTTTGAGCGTCTGCATCGTTACGTTGTCATCGGGCATATTTCCGACAAAGTCGCAAAGCAGGTCTTGCACCGCGTTTGCATCGGCTTTGCGGCAATCAAGCGGTATAATGCCCGAAAAGCGCATGACAGGCTCGGTTATGGTGCCCGTTTTATCGACGCAGAGCGTATCGACTCTTGCCAAAGCCTCGATGCACGATAGGTCGTGAACGAGGGTCTTTTTCTTTGAAAGCTTGACAACGCTTACGGCAAGGCGGATATTGGCGAGCAGATATAAGCCTTCGGGAATGATGCCGACAAGGGCGGCAGTCGTGCGCTCCACGGCGTTTTTGGTATCCACTCCGGTTATGCCGCGCTGCCTTAAAAAGAGGGCAATGCCCATGGGGATTACGGCAATGCCGATTATCTTTACGAGTACGGTCAGAGAGTGCATCATGCCCGAGCGCTCTTTTTTCTTGAATCTTTTTGCGCTCGATGTAAGCTTTGATACGAACGAATCTTTGCCGACCTTATCAAGTCTTGCGCGGCACGTGCCCGAAACGATATAACTGCCGGAAAGCAGCTTGTCCCCGGGCGTTTTGCGTATCTCGTCGGCTTCGCCCGTTACAAGAGATTCATTGACAAAGACCTCTCCCGTCAGAACGATAGCGTCGGCGCAGATCTGATTGCCGCCGGAAAAACAGACGATATCGTCTAAAACCAGACTTTTTGAGGGAACGGAAAAAATCTTGCCGTCGCGCACGACTTGACATTTCGGCTCCGATAAAAGCTTCAATTTGTCAAGGGCGCGTTTTGAGTTGAATTCCTGAATTATGCCTATTGCGGTGTTTATGGCAACGATCAAAAGAAACGAAAGATTCTTGAATGAGCCGACCGCGATAAGCGCCGCGGCAAGCACGAAGAAAATGATGTTGAAATATGTGAAAACATTTGAGAGTATTATCTGCTTTGCCGTTCTGTCAACGGAATCTTCAGAGACGTTGACATAACCGCAATCGGTGCGCAAAAGCACGTCCTCGCGCGAAAGTCCGCATTCGGGGGATGCGTTTATCCTTTCGATTGGGGGCAGATGTGTGACTTCGTCTTTTTTAGCCATTTTACTCTCCCTTCTGCCGCCGACGGCAGCAAAAATAACAAATAATAACAGGACAAAAAACTCACCGATCGAGTTTTTGCATTTTCCGTTCGTGAAACAGTAAGTGACCGTTCACGCGGCTTTACTTAATGCTTTTGACTGTTTATCATGGAAATTATAGCATACAAATCGGCGTTTTTCAATATTCTTCCGTCGCCGCGCGCTCTTTGAGTTTTTCTTTTGAAAGGTAAGACAGGATATCCGAAAACGATGAAATTTTATATCCGTTTTTAATTTCGGAGGCTATCTCGGGCGCATTCGCGCCGAGCCATATTTCATCATAAGCTTTTTTGCGCAAAATGGAAATGAGATATTCTTCTATCCAATAATACCATTCGGTATGGGGTATATCCTTTTCGATTTTCTTTGCGCGCAAATACATTCCATATCCGTCAGACGGGTCGCGCCAGGTATCGAAAAATGCCGTATCGTAGTTTTCGCGCGCCATTTCGTTTTTTGCGTATTCAAAGGCGTCGGCGTTTATGATCTTGATTTTTTTGCGGCGCTTTGGCTCGAATTGAGGCAATATATATTCCGAAAAGAGGTTTATGACCTCTTTGCTTTTTTCGACGATGCACACGCTTGAGGTTTCGTCTTTCAGCGCCGCGTGATAAGCAAAATATCCGAGTCCCAGACCGAACGTTATCACTTTGCCGTGAGCGTTTTTTATCGCCTCTTTTGCCGTATCGGTATCAACGGGCGTCAAGGTCATCCACTCGTTGCCGTTTTCGAGCACGGCGGGGAACGAAAATGGCTTATCAAAAAAGCCGAGCTGCGGAATTTCGGTGAGATCCGAAAAAACTTTCAAGTCATCGCAGGTCACAAGACGATAGGCGTCGTAACTCTCGGTCTTAAATTCCCAATTACCCGATTTTTGCGTCGGGAAGCGGATGTTCCTTAAATAGGCGTCGTTTATATAGTCTTCGGCGGAAAGCTTGCGGATAGCTCCGAAAATATACTTTTTCGCAAAATCGCGGTCTTCGATCTCAAAGGCGGCGCAGATGATGTGCGCTGCGGCATCGGCTTCTTCGGTGCCGCAGTCGCGGCAGATCTCCGATATGCTGTCTTTATCTGCAAGGGTGTTATACTCATCGAGATATTTTTTGAAGACCGAGAGGGCAAAGAGATTATCCTTGCGTATCTTGTTGAGCGATATGAGTTTTTGCATATCGTCTTTTGAAAGCGAAATTTCCATTTTTCCTCCGAACTTGCAAAGTTTGCGTATGATAATATTATAGCGGCAAAACGGCGGAAGTGCAAATTTTTTTGTTTTGCTATTGCAAAACGCCGAATGCTATGGTATAATGTCAAATGTTCGACGAATACAGTATTTTTGGAGAAGTACTCAAGAGGCCGAAGAGGCGCCCCTGCTAAGGGTGTAGACCGGGCAACCGGTGCGAGAGTTCAAATCTCTCCTTCTCCGCCAGAAAAAAGACGATTGCGGAAGCAATCGTCTTTTTTCAATGAAGTCGCCCTGACGGGCTAATGAAGGAATGAAGTCGCTTTGCTAATGAAGAAATTGAAATGAGAGAATGGGAGCAATGGGGCGACTTCGCTTCATTAGGTGCGAAGCACCGTCTTCATGGCGGCTTTGCCGCCGCTTCATGTTTGCGAAGCAAACGCTTCATTCTCTTTCCCGCAGGTTCAACACCATCCACAGCTTCTTCGAAATATCTTTTTCGTAGTCAAATCACAACAAAAAAGTCCCTTTTGTCTACCGACAAAAGGGACTTTTTTGAATGATGTTTGCCTTCGGCAAATGATGTTGGCTTCGCCAATGATGTATGCTTCGCATATGATGTGTCTGCGGACATGGGTGGCAAACATCGCATCATTGCGGCACGAAGTGCCGGGCATCATTTCGGAGCATAGCGACGAAACATCATCAGCCGCAAAGCGGCGGCATCATTTTCACGAGAGTTCAACACCATCCGTGGCAAGCCGACAACATAACAAAAACAATTTGCAGGGGCTTTAGTATGAAGATTATTTTTGCCCCACGATGATATACAAGGCTTCGCTTTGATTTACAAAAGCCCGACGCTGCCCGTGAAGATGAACGGTTTGCTTGTCAAATACAAAACGGCAGGATCCTTTCGGATCTTGCCGTTTTTGCATTTATTCTATTGAAAAAGTGTGCACATTTTTGGCATCGCCGTCCGATCCGATCGAAAGGGTGAGCTTGTCAAGATTATAGACCGTGCTCCAAACGGTCGAACGTGTAACGCCGTCGTTGCAGGTGACGTCTTCCATCCTTGCGGTTTTAAGTATATCAAAGCAATCGTGCGTGCCGAGCAGTTTTGAATCTTCAAGCATATCGCTTATCGCCTGATATCTTTCATGAGTTCTTGACATATCATCGCCGTCATAGGCAAGAGGCGGATAGGCGTAGTGGTTTGAGCAGATCTGATAGGAAGTCGTTGAATTGGCGCATTTTACGTAGTTTACGGTGAGCTTGTAATTGTTGGTATAGTCAAATTCGATTATTGCCGACGTGCCGCCCTTATCGACCACGTGATAGTGATATGACGTGCTGTGATCGGTCGTATCGGGCGACAGAGCATCGTGCACGTCGTATCCCGATAAAAACCTTACGGCTTCATCTACCGTTGCGCACTTGTCAAGCACGAGGCGCACGATCGTCGCACTCAAAATATCGGTCTTTTGATTTTCCTGCCAGGTGGGATGGTTTGAGACTCTGTTCTGACAGATGGCAAGGCCTTTTTCGTTCATACCCTCAATGGGCGCATAGATGAGCGCAAGAACGTTTGCGGTATTGGCGATGTCTGAAACACCGCTCGCATCAAGAGATACGCTTTTCGGCGAGCAGACGGATATGCTGCGGTATCCGTTTTCGGGGGACGAGGTCAAAACGACGGCGCCCGCGCTGTCGGAATCGCAGTTGCGCGCGAAGAGCATATCGCCGTCAACGTCCTTTTTTGCAAAGCTCGTGCAGGAAAAGTCATACACGTTGAACGTTTTGCCGAAAAACGAAGAGCCGACAAGCCCTCTCGAAAGCGAAGAAATGAAATATGAATCAAGCGCGGATTCGCTTGTGACGGATGAGGATAAGAGTGAGTCAAGATCGTAACTTGCCGAGTAGTTGACCGTATATAGATTGCCGTCTTGTACGTCGGTCAGCGACAAAATCGTTTTGATCTCGCCGTGCAGCGATACCGCGATCACCGCCAAAACTGAAATGATCACGGCAAGCAATATCAAAAGGCCCCTGAAAAAGAGCCGTATTCCTCTTGTTCTTATCATTCGGTTATGTCTCTCTTTCGCAAGAAAATAGCTACGGTCTATTATTTTACTATATTTTTTGCATTTAGTCAACAAATGATAGATTTCGATGCAAAAATCGACGAAAATTAAAAAATATGTATAATTTTTTAATAAAATGCCTTATTCTTCATACATTGTTTACAAAATCCGTTCTGTTTTATATTGCACATTTACCAAAAGAGTGCTATTATATAGTCGACCCCCAACCTCAACAAAATATATTTTTGCAAGAGCAGATGTTTATCATCTGCTTTGTTTTTTTATGCCGTTTGATTGACTTTGCGCGCTTTTGCGGTATAATTATATTGATAATCGACATCGAAAGGGAAAACATTTTGAAACAAAAACTTTTGATCATCGGAATTACGATGAATGCCGCGGGAACGGAAAAATCGTTTCTGTCGTTTGCGCAGTCGCTCGACTATGAAAAATATGACGTCGATCTGCTTTTGGCGGTGGATGCAGGCCCGTTCAGAAAACTCATTCCGAAAGAAATAAACGTAACGGAACTTGAAAAGCACGGCGATATGTTCACGCTCAGCGCAAAGAACGCGCCGAAGATAATATTTAACAGCTTTATTAAAAAGAATCCGCTTTTCGCATTCTACGTGCTGCCGTATTTTGTGCGCCTTGTCTTTACAAAGGGCAAAAAGCGCGCCGACATCGCAACACGTATGTGGTGCGATCTGCTCCGCTTTTTCCCGAAGATCGACAAAGAGTATGATGTGGCGGTCGCGTATTGGGGCGACAGAACGATGTTCTATATGGTCGATCGCGTCAAGGCGAAAAAGAAGATAGCCTGGCTGCATTTTGACTATGATAATCCCCCGAGAGACGATAAAACTTACACACGCTATTTTGAAAAATGCGACAAGATCGTTGCGGTATCGGATGTGATAAACAAATCTCTCTGCCGCCATTTCCCGCAATATGAAGACAAATTCATAACCATTGAGAACATCAACAACCCAAAACTCATTTATGAAATGGCGCAAAACGGAAAGAGTTTCGGCGACGATTTGTTTTCGGGCAAGCGCATTTTGACTGTCGGCAGGATATCCGAACAAAAGGGAATAGACATAGCGATATCGGCGCTTGCAAAGATCGTAAAAGCGGGATATGATGTTCGCTGGTACGTTTTGGGCACGGGAGACAAAGAATACGTCGATGAAATGAAAGGACTTGCAAAGCGCGAGGGCGTTGCCGACAGATTCATATTTCTGGGAACGACCGACAACGTGTATTCTTATATGAAGGATTGCGATATATACGCCCAGCCGTCGCGTCACGAGGGCAAGCCCATCGCGGTCGAGGAGGCAAAGATACTTTGCCGCCCCATCGTCTGCGCCGATTATCTTTCGGCAAAGGAGCAGCTTAAAAACGGCGAATACGGCGTGGTGTGCGATATAGACCGCGATTCCGTCGCCTCTGCCGTAATATCGCTTTTGACCGACGAAGGCAAACGTTCTGATCTCACGAAAAATCTTGAAAAAGCGGATTTCGGCAACGTATCGGAGATAGAAAAGTTCTATTCACTTTGATTTTGAAAGATTTTGAAAAAAACTCTTGCATATTCGGATGTGTTGTGATATAATTCATTCGTTATAGCAATATAAAAACAACAGGACAGTCCTCTGCGAAGCTCTGCATGAATGTCCGAAGCAGTAAGGAGGAGCCAAAATGAATACTAAGATCGAGGCTTTTGTTAATGAGCAGTTGAAGCAGGATGCACCCGTCATCAACATCGGTGACACCGTTCGCATCCACAACAGAATCAAGGAAGGAACCACTGAAAGAATTCAGCTTTTCGAGGGTACCGTCATCGCTAAAAAGGGCGGCGGCATCTGCGAGACCTTCACCGTAAGACGCATTTCATACGGCGTAGGCGTTGAAAAGACTTTCCTTGTTCACTCACCGAACGTTGCAAAGGTAGAAATTGTCCGCAAGGGTAAAGTTCGCCGTGCAAAACTTTATTATGTTCGTGAGAGAGTCGGCAAGAGCGCAAAAGTTAAAGAGCGCATCTAAAAGATTTGAAATCGCCACGCTTTGCCGTGGCGATTTTCTTTATAGGGGTAGATTATGAAACAGTATTTATATTCAGCGGATCTTCTTTTGCCGAAGCCGGAATACCGAAAAAAATGGAGCGTTATCGCCTGCGATCAATACACCTCCGACAATGAATATTGGCAGAGCCTTGAAAAAACGGTGGGCGATTTTCCGTCAACGCTCAATTTGATCTTGCCGGAGATATATCTTTCGGATGCCAAAGCGCGCATACCGAAGATAAATTCGACGATGAACGAATATCTTGACGGCGTTTTATATGAGAAAAAAGACGCGATGGTATATTTGCGCCGCACGCTCCCGAGCGGCAAGATACGCCGCGGCATCGTTGCCTGCATAGACCTTTGCGATTACGACTATAAAAAGGTCACGGCTTTGCCCATAAGGGCAACGGAGGGCACGGTCATAGAGCGCATACCGCCGAGAGTAGAGATAAGAAAAGACGCCGCGCTCGAATTTCCGCACATAATGCTTTTTGTCGATGACGAAAAGTTCGATATCATCGATCCCTTTGACGAAAAAGCGCAAAACGGCGATATGGAAAAACTGTATGACTGCGAACTTTTGTCGGGAGGCGGCAGCGTTTGCGGATATCTTATCGGCAAAGACGAGGCAAAAAAACTCAACTGTAAAATTTCGGAATATGCGAAAAACCGCCAAATGATCTTTGCGGTAGGCGACGGAAACCACTCTTTGGCAACGGCAAAGACCTGCTTTGATAATCTTTGCTCGAAAATCGGCTATGATGCGGCGTCAAGATCGCCCGCGCGATATGCGCTTTGCGAGATCGTGAACATCTATGACGAATGTATCGAGTTCGAGCCGATTTACCGCGTGCTTTTCGGTGTTCGTGATTTGAATATCGTCATTGACTTTGCAAAATGTCTGCGTGCGACGCTCTCAAACGCACCGACAGAGAAGAATACCGAATTCGTGATCTGCTCAAACGACAAGACCTATTACGTCGGATGCGACAATCTGCAAAATAAACTGCCGGTCGCGCTGCTCTCGGAGTTCCTTGACGGATATCTTAAAGAACACGGCGATATAACGGTCGATTACATTCACGGCGAAGAAGAGGCAAGAAGGCTTGCAAAACGCGACGGAGCGATGGCGTTTTTGTTCGGCGGCATCACAAAGGACGGCTTTTTCGCTTCTATCGAGAAAAACGGTCCGCTGCCCCGAAAGGCTTTTTCAATGGGCTGTGCCGACGAAAAGCGCTTCTATTTTGAGGGAAGAAAAATCAAATAAACAAAAAAATCTACCCGAAAGGGTAGATTTTTTTGTTGACAAAACCGAAGATGTGTGGTATTATCTATATAGGACAAAAGTCCCATATAGATAATACGAGGTGCGATATGCGTTCAAAAAGCCCGGAAAAGATGCAAAACATAATAAAATTTGTTGACGGTTTCTTTGAAAAAAATCTGCGTTCTCCATCGCTCCGCGAGATCGAAAGTGAAACAAAAATCCCACGCGCAACGGCGCAAAGATATCTTGTCGAAATGAATAAGCAGGGAATGCTCGAATATATCGGAGAAAACATAATAACTCCGTTTATCAAAAATTCCGCTAAAAAAGTGTCAAGCCGTTTGCCGCTTGTCGGCAAGATCCCCTGCGGTCTTCCGCAGTCGATGGAACAGTGGAAAGGCGAATTCATCGATTTCCCCGCGAGTCTGCTTAGCGGCGGCGAATACTTCGTTTTGATCGCCGACGGCGATTCCATGACCGATTTGGGCATCGACGACGGCGACTACGTCGTGGTGAAGCGGTCAAGCGATGCCGAATACGGCAAAGTGGTCGTCGCCCTTGACGATTTCGGCAGAAACACGCTGAAAACGCTTCTTTACGACAAGAGAAAAAGGCGACCGTTTTTGCATCCCGAAAACGGAAAGTACAGCGACATTTATCCCGATGAACTTTCCATTCAGGGCGTTGCGCAAAAGGTCATCAAAAATTTGTGATTAAAAGGAGAGTAATATCGATCCGTCAAGAGGGTGTTATAATGGATAGAAGAGAAAAGATTATTTCGGCAGGGCTTTCTTTGCCGGATGATAAGCTCGAAATTCTGGTTTCGCTCTTATCGTCTTTTTTGCCGAGCAATGATGAGAATATGGATTTAAGTATGAATAATGATATTTTAAGAAGTGACGCGGTTACACCCAAAGACAAAGCGAAAACAGAAACGGTGAAAAACTGAATTAAAAAATCCTGCCGATCGGCAGGATTTTTTATGCGCTTATTAAATTTTCGGTACGGCTATATTGATGAGTGCCTTTATTTTTTCAAAATCTTCGTTTGACGTTTTCAAAAGTCTGATGGCGAGTTCGATCTTTTCAAGATCTTCTTCGCCGGCTCTCTCTATAAGCGAAACGAATTCATTTTCGAGTTTTGCGCGGTAGGCGGATCTTTCACCGCCGTCTTTGCCGTTTAACAGATAGTCGGGTGAAACGCCGAGTATTGCGGCAAGATTTTTGACCACGTTCACTTTCGGTTCCTGCTTTTCATTTTCATAGCGCGAAAGGGTGCCTTTGTTAAGACCTCCCGTGAATTTTGAATTGTATATGTTTGCAAGCTCTTCAAGCGTCAATTTGTTTGTGAGTCTTGCGAGTTTTAATCTCTGACCGAACATAGTGTACCTCCGTGATAAACATCCTCAACCATATATTATCATATGCGACAACAAAATGCAATAGAAAATAACAAAAAATATTCAAAAACGATAAAAAGTTATTGACAACGCAACAAGTTTGTGGTATAATGTTATCGAAAACGAAACAAAGACGAAACGCGGCGCAAAAAAATCGAGCGTTTTCGTGTTATTTTGTGTTGATCAACTTAGGTTCGTTTTATTTTTTATGTGAAAAAGTTGCGTTTATAATAACAAAGAGAGGGGGGGGGAACGTTATGGCTTACAGATGTATAAACGGGGGAGAGTGTGACGGCTGCGGCGAATGCCGAAGCGAAAAAGAGGTCGCCGTATGCGAAGTGTGCGGCGAGGCGATTTGCCGCGGCGAAGAATATACCGAGATACTCGGCGAGGCGGTCTGTACGGACTGCGCAAAAAAGGCGCTGACCGAGGCGGAATGCGACATTATCTGCTCGTGCTGTTCTGACGTGATAAGATGCGGCGACGATTATTATGACATACTCGGCGAGAAGATATGCCGCGACTGCGCGCAGGCAATGATCGCCGAATGAAAGTATATTTGAGGGAGGTCGGCAGATATGGCAAAGGGAAAAGCATTTTCTTCTCCTTCCGATATGGAAAAGAAGATAAACAGATATTTTGAGAGCATCAGCCGCCGCGTGCCGCGCTGCGACAAGGACGGCGAGCTTATCAAAAATCAGAACGGCGACGATTTCTATTCACTTGAATGGATAGAGCCGCCGACTCTTTCCGGACTTTGTTTGTATCTTAACATATCCAAAGAGACGTTTTTGCGCTACGGCAGGAATGAGGAATATTCAAAGACGGTCAAATGGGCGATGGGAGTTATGGAAAACTATCTTGAAAATGCGTTGTTCCGCGATAAGCAGGTGCAGGGGGTGATGTTTTCGCTCAAAAGCAATTACGGTTGGGACGAAAAAGAAAATCAGCTTTTATCAAAGCCCGGCAAGGATTTTTCGCCCTGCGAAAAAATGGATCTGCTAAAAGAGCTGGTATCGGAATTCACAAAAGATTCGGAAAAGACGGGTATTTTGCGTGAACGAAAAGAATAAAGACTCTCTTTTTGAACTGCTTTTGTGGTGGAAAGGTCTTAAAGAAACGACGAACGACACCTTTTTTCCGCTTTATTTCGATACGTCGCGCTACCTCGTTTTGATGGGCGGCGGCGGAAGCGGAAAGAGCGTTTTCGCCGCAAGAAAGCTGCTTGAACGCGCAACGTCGGAAAGCGGACACCGCTTTTTGGTCTGCCGAAAGGTCGCAAAAACACTTTATGAAAGCTGCATAAAGCTCATCATCGGTCAGATCGAAGAATACTATCGGGATATCAAATGGAGCTTTAACAAAACCGATATGCGCATAAGCTTTGAAAATGGGAGCGAGATCTTGTTTTTCGGGCTTGACGACGTTGAAAAACTCAAATCCATTTTCAAGATCACCGGTATATGGATTGAGGAGGCGTCGGAGCTTTCCGAGAGCGATTTCAACCAGCTCGATATACGTATGCGCGGTCAAAGCAAGTATTATAAGCAGATCATCATTTCATTCAATCCCATATCGGTGATGCATTGGCTGAAAAAACGTTTCTTTGACAGAACGCCGCCGCAGGCACGAGTACACAGAAGCACATACCTTGACAACCGCTTTTTGGATGAACAGTCGAAAAACGTGCTTGAGGGCTACCGCGAGACCGATGAGTATTATTATTCGGTCTATGCACTCGGCAAATGGGGCACGACGGGCAAAACGGTGTTTTCGGCGCAAAAGATCGCAAATCAGCTTTCAAAGCGGATAAAGCCGCAAAGAACGGGATATTTTGAATATTCCTATGACGGCTTGAAGATATCCGATATAAAATTCTGCGATGACGATAACGGTTTTATAAAGATCTATGAGATGCCGAATAAAGACCGTTCTTACGTCATCGGAGGCGATACGGCGGGCGAGGGAAGCGACTTTTTTATCGGTCAGGTCATCGACGCCGAAGACGGAAAGGAAATCGCCGTCTTTCGCAAGAGTATGGATGCCGACATTTACGCAAAGCAGATGTACTGTCTCGGCAAATTCTACTTCGACGCGCTTTTGGCGATAGAGACGAATTTCAACATCTATCCCGTTTATGAACTCGAAAGGCTCGGATATGAAAATCAGTACGTGCGCGAAAGCGTTGACGATTTCACTCACGAGCCCAAAAAGAGCTACGGCTTTGTCACAACGTCAAAGACAAGACCGCTTATTCTGTCGGAGCTTATAAAAATCATGCGTGACACGCCGGAGCTTATATGCGATGACGACACGCTTTCTGAAATGCTGACGTTCGTGCGGCGCGACAATATGCGCATGGAGGCGGAAAACGGTGCGCACGATGACTGCATCATGGCGCTTGCGATAGCACAATACGTAAGGCCGTGTCAGACAAAAAGGTATATCGAGCCGCCGAAATGCAATAATTGGACTCTTGATATGTGGGAGGACTTTATGGGCGCAAGCCGTGAAGAAAAGGAATATCTGCTCAAAAAATGGAGGCAGTGACCGATGAATTCTCAAAATTTTAATGCCGATATCGGCAAAGAGGGAGATACGAAGAATATATGACAAAAACCGAGAAACTGCTGCTTTGGCAGCAAAGACTTTCAGAAAACGAGAGCGCTTTCGTTTCGGAATATGAAAAAATGGACGAGCGCGAGGATATCTATTTGGGCAGCAAGGACTACAAAAGGAGCCTCGTTTCAAATGATAAAAGCGGCTCGAACGTGCATATACGCAACATAGTTTCGGAGCTTATCGAAACGCAGGTTTCAAGCGATCTGCCCGGCCCAAAGGTCACGGCAAAAAGGGCTTGTGACGAAGAAAAGGCGAAGCTTATCGAAAATATGCTCAGAAACGAGATGGACCGTCTGCCGCTTGAATGTATAAACGACATTATGGAAAGAACGGTCTTGATACAGGGCGGCGGAGCATTCTTCTTGGAGTGGGATACGGCCCCCTCTGCGGGTGATTTCGGCAATATAAGCATAACGCCCGTTCACCCTAAGCAGCTTATCGTTCAAAACGGAGTGTATTCGGATATTTCTGATATGGACTACTTCATTTTGAAGCTTCCGCAGACAAGAGAAAACATCAAGCGCAAATACGGCATCGAGCTTGAAGACGAAGAGGGAAATTCAGAAGATACCGACGAGACGGCAACGCAATACGTCGCCTATTACAAGAACGACGACGGCACTGTCGGTATGTTTTCGTGGGTGGGCGATACGGTGATCTGCGATTATGAAAACTATCAGTCGCGCAATTACCGTATATGCAACGACTGCGGCGAGATATTGCCGAGCGCGGATAATAAGAATTCAGACGGCAGATGTCCTTTTTGCGGCGGCAAAAATTTTGAAAACGTCAATTCGCAAAGCGAAGAAAAGTGGGTGCTCGATCCTGACGGCACGTATAAAAAAGTGCGCATCCCGTTCTATGAGCCAAAGGCTTTTCCCATAGTTCTGCAAAAGAACGTGAGCGTTTTCGGCAAGCTTTACGGCGAGAGCGACGTAGATAAGATATCCGATCAGCAGAATACGGCCAACCGAATCGAAACGAAGATAATTGACAAGCTTTTGAAATCCGGCTCATATATAACTCTGCCCGATGAAGCGTCTATCCGTTTCGATTCCGAGGATATGAAGGTCATTCGTCCGGGAAGCGCCGCAAACAAAAATCTTATCGACGTATTCGATTTGCAGGGCAATATCGAGCAGGATCTTGTCTATCTTAACCAGGTCTATGAGGAGGCAAGACAGATCATAGGCATCACCGACAGTTTTCAGGGCAGAAACGATACGACCGCGCTTTCGGGCAGAGCAAAAGAGTTTTCGGCGTCGCAGAGCGTGGGACGTTTGATGTCAAAGAGAGTTATGAAAGAAGCCGCCTATGCAAAGCTTTTTGAACTCATTTTCAAGTTCAAGCTCGCCTTTGAGGACGAAAAGAGATACGTGGTATCACGCGACGACAAGGGCAACTCGAAATATGACGTCTTCGACAGATATGATTTCTTGGAGCAGGACGAAAACGGCAATTATTATTGGAACGATGCGTTTTTGTTCTCTTGCGATACGTCATCCGCTTTGGCGGCGAACAGAGAAAAAATGTGGCAGGAGACGCGAATGAACCTTCAAAGCGGTGCGTTCGGCGATCCTTCCGATATCGATACACTCATTCTGTTTTGGTCAAAAATGGACGCTTTACATTATCCCGGTGCATCGGAAACGAAAAGATATCTTGAAAAGCGTCTTTTTGAAAATATAAACGGTCCCGGCGAGGCGGAAATCGAAAATCCCGCAAACGAAAACGGTATATCCGCCGGGGAAGCGTAAAAACGAGAGGGGGAAGATGAATGGCAGAAAAACAGACCTATACCGGCAAGATCAAAAACACCGGCGCGCAAAAGGTCGAGGGATTTTGCAAGACGAAAACCAAATCAACGGGCAAAGTCCACACCGGCAACGATTTGAGAAGCAAGTGAGAAAGGATTTCAAATGGAAGAAAAAATCGAGCAAATAAGCGAGAAAAACGAGGAGGCCGCTGAACCTTGCGAAAACTTATCAGACGAACAAAAATCGCAGAACGCGCGCTTTGCCGCCATAAGACGGCGTGCGCAAAAACAGCGCGATATGGCGATAGAGGCTGAAAGGGACAAATATGAAAGCCAAAAGGAAAACGACATAAAAGACGCGCTCATCAAATATGAGATCGAAAAAAACGGCGCGCCAAAGGATCTTGCGAAAGAAACGGTAGAAAAGTATATGTCGGGCGGCGCGGCGGCTTTTGATATTCCGGCAGAGGGAAAGACCGATGACGAAAACGAAAAAGCGGCAAAAGACGGCGTTGGTGCGCCTGCACGCGATTTGGCGAGCGATATGCAGATTGCAAATGAGATCGTTATGATCGGAAAATACGATAAAAACATCAAGACGATGAGAGATTTGCCCAAGATGCAGAATTTCGATAAATTTTGCGATCTTGTGAAGCGCGGCAACAGTTTTATCGACGCTTACCGCATCGCCAATTTCGATGCGATCTCAAGATCTGTGCTCGAAGACAACGCTTTTGCCGAAAGGCAAAAGGCGCTCGGCAAGCTGCATATGCAAAAACTTGAGGGCAGGGGAGATATTCTTTGCGGTGTACCCAAGGATATACTCGACAAATATAAATCTCTTATGCCCGGGGTCTCATACGGCGAGATCCAAAGACATTACAGCGATTACAATCGCAAATAAAAGGAGAAAATATGGCATTTAAGATCTATAAAAATGACGTGGCGGATATTCCCGCCTACGAATATTTGCCCTGCGACGATATCACCGTCAAAACGGGTGATGCGCTTGTGCTCTCGTCGGGGCATCTCGTTTTGGCGACCGGCACGGTAAGACCGCAATATCTTTCGATGAAGAGCACGACCGTTCCCACCGACGGCACAAAAATTCCCGTTATCCGCATCACCGAGTCAATGGAGCTCGAATGTCCGCTTTCCGCGGCGAGCGCATCCATTGCCATCGGCACAAAATATACGATTTCCGCTACCGCCGATTCCATCACCGCGACAAGCGACGGCGGCACCGCCACCGTCATTTCGTTTGACGGCAAAAACCAGGGCGACCTTGTAAGAGTAAGATTTTTGGAACCTGCGGTAATTATCGAGGAGGAAGATGACAATGTCTAATATTACGTTTACCGAAAGCAGCGCTCTTGCCGACAGCGTGTTCGGCAAGAGCCAGGCGCCCATTCGCCTTTTTATCGAAAAAAGAGGCGAGGCATTTGAAGAAAAATCTCTTGTAAAAGATATCTTCAATATGAATACCTCAAAGCATTGGGCTGAAAAATTCACATCCCTGACCGCCATGGACGGCTTTATGCCCGTCGGCGAAAACGGCGCTTATCCCGTTGACGGTATGCGTGAGGGATATGAGAAGCTGCTCGAACACATGACTTGGAAGAACAGTTTCTCTCTTTCAAGAGAGATTTTGGAAGATTCCAAGATCATCGATCTCAAGCGCAAGCCCACCGCCTTTATCACAAGCTTTTACAGGACCCGTGAAAAGTTCGGCGCGGCTCTCTTGGGCGCGGCGGCATCCGGTGCTTCAAGCGTCACCTTTGCCGGAAACACCTTTGATACGAAGTCTGCCGACGGCGAAAATCTTTTCTCAAAGACTCACCCCTCGATCTTGGGCAAAGGCAGTCAGTCAAACAAGTTTTCAGATACATTTTCTGCCGATGCTTTGGCAGCTGCCGAATCGGAAATGCAGAATTTCAAGGGCGATAACGGCGAGATACTCGATATCGCGCCCGACACCATCATAATCCCCAACGATTACGAACTCAAAAAGACCGTTTTCTCCGTCATCGGAGCAGATAAAGATCCCGCTACGGCAAATAACGGCTATAACTTCCATTTCGGAAGATGGAACGTCATCGTATGGCCCTATCTCAACCAGTATCTTTCAGGCGACGATACGCCGTGGATCTTGATGGATTCCCGCTATAACAACGAATACGGCGGAGCGGTATGGCTTGACCGCACAAAGCTCGAGGTACGCTCGCGTCTTGATGAGGCGACCGATGCAAACGTATGGCAGGGCTATGCGCGCTTCATCGCAGGCTTCAACGATTGGAGAGCCTTTGCCATCGGCGGTATCACCGGCGGCACGACCCTTGTCAATTCATAATTTTGTTTGCCGATGTGACGGCTTTTGCCGTCACAATATCGGCACTTTTGATCGGGAGGAATCAAACGATGAAATTATCCGAAATAATTTCAATGGTCGATGATATTAAGCCGAACGCGTTTTCAAACGATACAAAGACACAGTGGATAAATGAGTGCGAGGGGCTTGTGCAGACGGAGGTTATGCTGATATCTCCCGATGAGTGCGTCAGATACGACTACCAGCAAAACTCGAATGACGAACTTTTGGCAAAAGCTCCGCACGACAAAATATATTACGTCTATCTGTGCGCCATGATCGACTTCGCGCTCGGCGAGTATTCAAAATATCAGAACACGATGCAGCTTTTCAATGCGCATTTCGGCGAGTATATGAGGTTTTTCGCAAAGAACTACCATCCGGCAGACGGAGAGTGCGTAAATTGCGGATATTATTTGAGCGCATACGGCTTGGCAAAGCTCGGCGGCTTTTCGGGAACACAAGAGGAATGGATAGCATCCTTAAAGGGCGAAAAAGGCGACAAGGGCGATACGGGCGATACCGGCAACGGTATTGACGGTGTGTCGATAAATTCCGACTATCACCTGATTTTGCACTACACAAACGGCAACAGTGTCGATTGCGGATACTGCCGCGGCCCTATGGGTATCGGCGATATGCAAAAAAGCATTTACGATCCGCAAAATGCCGTTGTGAATGCCGGCGGCATCGCGCCTTACGTTTCGGGAGCGATAGCGGGCAAGGCGGATTCTTCGCAGCTCGGCGCTCTGGCTTATCAGAATACCGTTTCGCAGACGCCCTTTTCAGATTCTCCGCTTCCGAGACTCCGAAACGTTTCGTTTTACGAGGGCGAGATGCCGGACGTCGAAGACATTCAGCCGGGCGAATTAGTCGCCGTTTATGAATAAGGGGGGAAAAATATGTCGATCACTGCTGAAGTTGACGGCTCAATCAGGAGCGTCAAAAATCTATACACGAACATTGACGGTACGATGCGAAAGATAAAAAACGTATATGCCAACACAGACGGAAATATCAAAAAGGTTTTTTCCGCAAGCAACGGATATGTGACGTACGGTGTGAAAATTTCGCTTTCCACCTATAATCCCTCTTTTGCCGTCGCCTATACCGACGATGCTGTCGGAATGGATGCCGGCTCGGGACTTTGGGATATTATGCCGATATTTTCCGACATACGTCCCTGCGTCTTGAAAGACGGCGAGGTCACGACGTATTTGTCAAAATCAAATTTTCAAAATAAGTCAAACGGAGCCGCCATAGGTATAACTTCCATACTCGACGGCGACGTGATGATCGAATTCCCGATAATCGGCATCAAAATATCGAAGTGGGATGGCTTTTTGGACGTCAAGATAACGAACGATCCCAATGCCGACGGCTTTTCATACGCGCCTTTTCTGCGCCCTAACCAAGAAAAAAGGAAGCTTTATATCGGCGCTTTTTTGGGATGTGTCGAAGACGGAAAGCTTCGTTCGGTAAGCGGCAAACAGCCCACAAGGTCTCAAACGATCGATGCCTTTTATCAATATGCCGCGGCAAAGGGAGACGGCTATTCGCTTTTTTCGTTCTATGCGCTGACTCTTCTTCAATGCCTCTATCTCATACGTTTCAAAAATCTCGATTCGCAGACGGTGTGCGGATACGGTGCATCGAATACGAATGGCGGAAGATATTCATCCGGCAACACAAAAGATAAGGCAATGTTCTATCCCGGCACAGACGAGGCTCCGCAGAACAAAGTGTTCGGCATCGAGGATCTGTGGGGAAATCTTAAAACGTATATCGACGGCATAAGATCATCGGGATACAACTATGTGATATCAAAAAATCACACCAATGCCGAAAGCGAGGAAGCAGACATATATCCGTCGACTTTCAGTTCTTCAAGCACGAGCGAAGAGGGCGGCTTCGGAAGATTTATCGCCGACGTATGCGGCACGAACGAACTCGGATTTCTCATTTCCAATTCCGATACGAAAGCCACAGATTCGACGCTTTTCTGCGATGCGGGCTCATTTTATACCGACCGTATCGCCATTTTGGGCGGAGGCGGCAGCGGAGCTAAGAAAAACGGAATATTTTCACTCGGCATCAGCATAAAAACTATTGACAACGAGTACTATCCGTATTCTGATACTTCGGCAAGACTTATGTATTTATAACGCGGAGGGAAAAATGTTAGCTGAGATCATTGTCGCCGTTTTGTCGCTTGTCGGTACGCTTTTGGGGGCGTATGCGGCAAACAGACGGCAAACGGCGCTTATCGTTTATCGGCTTGAAGCACTTGAAAAGAAAGTCGAAAAACACAATACGGTCATCGAGAGAACGTATAAGCTCGAGGACCGCGCAAATCTTGCCGATGCGGAAATGAACCGTATAAATCACAGAATAGGTGAACTTGAAAGGTCGGCTTAGCGTGAAAGTACAGTATGTGCGAAAAAAACACATCTGTTTTGCGCCCGAGAAATGCCGGTTTTCGGCATTTCTCCCATTACTTTTGTGCCGCCGTCAGGCGGCGAAATGGAGTTCGGTATGAAGAAATTTGAGTTTTCAAAGATCATTTTATGCGCTATGGGAATTTTATCGTCATTCGTTACGGTGTTTTGTGTGCTGCTTATGTGGCGCACCTCCGATCTGTCGCCGATGAGTTATCTTATACCGTCGGTATTCGGCGAGCTTGCCACCGCAACGGGCTTCTATTATTCAAAGGCAAAATGTGAAAATCAAATCAAACTTTCAAAAAACAAATTTGATGTAACGGAGGAAAACTGAATTGGATATTACTGCTATCGTATCGGCGCTTGTCGCGCTTATCGGCGCGGCGATCACCGGCTTTGTCATACCTTATCTCAAAGAAAGAGTTTCGAGAGAAAAGTATGAGAACATAAGCAACTGGGTAAGAGTCGCGGTTTCTGCGGCAGAACAGCTTTTCGGCAGCGGACGCGGCAAAGAAAAAAAGGCGTACGTCATCGAATTCTTATCGAAAAAAGGTCTTTATATAGACGAAGAGAAGATCGACTGCCTCATCGAAGCGGCGGTGCTTGAACTGAACTGCTGCTTTTTGGAGTGCTGATATGACGTCAAAAGAATTCATCAAAAAACTTTGCGATGTCGCAGACAACCAAAAGACTTTATACGTCATGGGCTGCTTCGGCGCACCGCTGAACGAAGAAAACGCAAAGCGCTATAAAAATGCGCAAAGCTACAACAGAACGAACGGCAGAGATAAAAAGATCGACAATGCCGTAAATACAGATCCCCCGACCTTCGGCTTTGACTGCGTGTGCCTTATCAAAGGCATACTTTGGGGCTTTTGCGCCGATAAAAACGCAGTCTACGGCGGTGCTTCGTATAAATCGAACGGAGTCGACGACATCGGTGAAGAAACGATGATCAACCTTTGTCCCAACGTAAGTACCGATTTTTCAGACATCGTGCCGGGGGAAGCTGTGTGGATGAAGGGACACATCGGCGTTTATATAGGCGACGGCAAGGTCGTTGAATGCACTCCCATCTGGAAAGACGGCGTGCAATACTCGAATTTGGGAAATCTCGGATATAAGACCGGCAATTACCGCATTTGGGAAAAGCACGGAAAACTGCCTTACATCGAATATGAAAAGACGGCTCGCGACTATATAAAGCTCATCGCCGAGAAAGCGAAATTTTCGTCTCCCGAGCCGGCGATCGAGGCACTTATGAAGGTGCAGTATAAATATGCCGACGATATGTTCAGAAAAATTTTCGAGGCTATGAAATAGGAGGAATATTATGCCGACACAACTTTTCGGCGCCGATATTTCTTTTCCGTCATTCAGCCGCGAACAAAGCACCGATGAAAAGCTCGATGCAACGCTCGACTATCTCTATTTGCTGCTTGAAAAGCTCCGATATTCCATGTCGAATATCGGAGTCGAAAACTTTAACGAATCAGCCCTTTCGGGCATCGCAAAGACCATATCCGACCCGCTTTCGGCAAAGATCTCCGATACAGAGGCAAACGTCCTCTCTCTTTCATTGCGCGCGGACGGGCTCTTTTCGCAAATCGAAAGTATAGGCGGTAACGTATCGTCACTTATGCAGACGGCAGACAGCCTCTCGTCACGCATCACGGGCCTTGACGGCGACGTATCAACGCTTATGCAGACGGCAAACAGCCTCTCGTCACGCATAACGAGTCTTGACGGTAACGTTTCGTCTCTTATGCAGTCTTCGTCATCACTTTCGTCGCGCATATCGAATGCCGAAGGCTCGATATCGCGCCTTTCGCAAACGATAAACGGCATATCGTTATCCGTTCAGACCTCAAACGGCATTTCGAGCATCAAGCTTATGTCGAACGGTGTTCAGATAGGCTCGAGCGGCACGATAAATCTTTCGGGCTTGGTCAAGTTTTCCGATCTGTCGAATTCCGGCTCAACATCGATAAACGGCTCGAATATCACCTCGGGAACTATAAGCGGCATCGCCATATCCGGCTCTATATTCTCAACGATCCTTTCGCGCTTCGGCGCGATGAGCGGCGAGATAAGAGGCTACTATGCCATTGCCGATGACGACCACATAGCCGGCGGTATTAAGCTCGATAACCAAGGCGGCGGCACGTCGCAGGAATCTGCGCACAGAATGTTTATTTATACCCGAAAGGTGACGATGCAAAACGGCTCGGTCATCCCGTTTGCGCTGAAGATCGAATCCGAGTCGGGCGTCAGCATCACGGGCGGAGATCTTATCTACATCAAATCTCCGCAGATCTATCTTGACGGGACTGTATATTTGAACGGCACGCGCCTTGTGCCGTAGAAAGGAATTTTATGTTTTTGATTAAATGTATCAACGCCTATGAAGCGATCGGAAAGCTCATGGACGAAAAGACCGATTATAAATCGGCTCACGCGCTCGTATGCCTGCGCGCAAAGCTAAAGATACACGCCGAATTTTTCGCTTGCGAAGAAAGAGCGCTCCTTTGCGAATTCGCGAAAAAGGACGAAAAGGGAAATCCCATAGTCGATGCGGCGGGCAACTTTGAATTTGAAGAGGGCAAGGATATATCGGATTTTTATAAAAGAAGGGACGAGCTTTGCAAGACCGAAGCCGAGATCGACGATCTGCCCGTTTCGGTGAAAATTCCCGAAAAGATCTCGCCGAGCGCCGTCGAGGCGCTTTTGGACTTCGTTTCGTTCAAAGAGGAGATGTGAGAGTGGATTATTTGCCGAAGATGCTGTTTTCCGACAACTACAAAAAATACACGTTCGACAGTTTTTCGGGCTACGTCCATAAAGAGAATTTGAAAGAGGGCGGCATTTGGGATATGAAGAATATGTCAACAGACGCATATCCCGCTTTATCCACACGGCAAAAACGTCTGAAAACAGCGGAGATTTCAAATCCGAACGGGCTTTATTATTTCGGCGACGAATATTATGTATCGGGTACGGGATTTTATAAAAACGGTGTCCTTTGCGGCAGCGTCTCTAATACCGAAAAGCGGTTTGCCTCGCTTGGAAAATATATAGTCATCTTTCCCGATAAAAAATATTACGATACGGAAAACGGCACGTTTTCATCGCTTGAAGCCACGTATTCGGGCCCTGTCTTGATAAAAGACGGGACCTACGTCGGGCAGAGCGCCGAGGCGAATACGATATATGCGCCGGGCGTCGATTTTTCCGCTTGCTTTTCAGAGGGAGATGCCGTGACGATAAGCGGCTGCCTTTTGCATCCCGAAAACAATACCTCCGTGATAATCCGCGAGGTGGGAAACGGCGAATTGAGATTTTATGAGAACACCTTCACCGTCGGCACGGGCGGCGATTCAGAAAATATCACGATAAAAAGAGAAGTGCCCGAGCTTGATTTCGTCTTTGAAAACGAAAACAGACTCTGGGGCTGCAAAGACAATACCGTATACGCATCGAAGCTCGGCGATATTTTCAACTTTTATTCTTATGACGGCATTTCAAAGGACAGCTATGCCGTAAATATCGGCTCCGAGGGCGCTTTCACCGGCGCTTGCTCATATCTCGGCTATCCCTGCTTTTTCAAGGCTGATAAGATCTATAAGGTCTACGGCGACAGACCGTCTAATTTTTCTCTTATGGGCACCGACTGCGACGGGGTGGCACCGGGGTCATCTTTGAGCCTTTCAAACGTCGGGGGAAGCTTATATTATCTTTCCCCCTCGGGCTTTATGTCGTACGGCGGCGCCATGCCCAAGAGCATTTCTTATGCGCTCGGCGACGATAAGTTTTTTGATGCCGTCGGCGGCAGAATAGGACACAAATATTATGTGAGCGCAAAGACCTCCGATAACGAGCATCATTTGCTCGTCTACGACACCGATAAGGGCATCTGGTCAAAAGAAGACGGCGCCGATATCATCGCCTTTTCAAATTCGGGCAGTGGAGAGTTTTTGACCCGCGACGGCAAACTTTTTTGCGTCTTGCCGTCAGTCGGAGACGTGGGCACCGACGAGAGCGCGTTTTCGAGCTTTGTCGAATTTGCTCCCATGAGAGGCGCCGAAGACAAAAAGGGGATTTGCCGACTGTATCTCGGCATCGTGCCGAAAACGGAATGCGGTATATGCGTAAAGGTAAAATACGATAACGATGCCGCTTGGCAAAGCGTCTTTTCAAAGACTCTATCGGCGGATACGAGCATCATCGTTCCGCTCATCGTGAAAAGATGCGGCAAATTCAGAATAAAGATCGAGGGCGATTCCTTGTGGCAGCTTCGGTTTTTGACCGTACAAAGATATACGGGCAGCGATATGTAAACAAAAAAGTAAAGGAAAAGGAAAGATCAATGGGAATATATACAACAAGTGATTTCGATTCCGCTCTTGAAAGATCGGGACTTTCGGGATTTTTTTCCGATGCCGATCTAAAACTTTCAAGGCAGAATCCCGATGTCGGCATGAATCTCTTGACACTCAAAAGAGATTACGTTTTGAGCGAGAACGAGACCGACAGATCAAAGATCCACAATGCCGCCGAAAACCTGCGCAAGACTTACGGCAATTACAGCGGCGGCTCCGATGGCTCGGGCTATTATCTCTATGCAGACTCGAAAAATCCGTCGAGCTTTAAGGAAACTGCCGCGCCTGCATACAAAAACAATTATGAAGAGGAATATGAAAAGGCGCTTTCCGACTTGCTCGGCTACGGCGATTTTTCATACGATCTCGAATGTGATCCGCTTTATTCGCAGTATAAAAAGGCATATCTGCGCGACGGCAAAAGAGCTATGGAGGATGCCGCCGGCATATCCATGGCAAACACCTTGGGCAATAATTCATCTTATGCCGTATCGGCGGCGGCAATGGCTGAAAACAATTACCGCTCAAAGCTTGCCGACGTGATCCCGCAGACTTATGAATTTGCCTATGAAAAGTATAAAAACGGATACGATGCGGCAAGAAACAACGCCGAGATGCTGCGCGATGCGAAAAACGACGAATATGAGCGCTATCTTGACGAGCTCAAACAGTATAATACCGACAGAGAATTCGATTACGGTCGTTATCTTGACGACATAAAATATGCGTCAGAGCGCGAAAACGACGCATACGAGCGCGACCTTGCCGACCGCAAGCTTGCCCTTGAAATACAAAAAGAGAATTTCAAAGAAAACGGTTACAATACGTCCGTCGGAAATGCGGCGAAAATGGCCGAGCAAAAGAGCGATAGTGATAATGTAAATATACCTGCCGATGCCGACGGCGGCATCAAGCTTTATGCCGACAGATATAAAGACGGCAAAGTCACAAACGGCGAGGACTATTATGCGATAGTCAATATTTTGGGCAAAGCCGGCGCCGACAAAGCGGGCTTTGTGAACGCGAGCGGACTTTCATACTATCAGATAGCCGAAATGCGCGCATCGAAGATGTTGAAATCGGGTGCGAAGGCATACGATATAGATGCGGCGATAAACAAATTCTATCAGGGAAATATGCTGACGCTCGAAGAAGCAAAAACGCTCAAAGAACAGTATTCCAATGCAAAGACGCAAAGAGATTCGGCAGCACGTATTGCTTATTCCAAAAGATGAAAAAAAGCTCGCTTTTGCGAGCTTTTTTTATGCAAATAAAATTTCGCTCACCACTTGGAAAAATAAAACAGTTGTGATATAATAAATAATAATCTTATATTTGAGATAAAGAGGTTGATATCATGACAAAGAAATTTTCAGATGAGAAAAAATACATCGGCAATCTTTCACAGCTTTTTGACGTTCGTCAATACAAGCTTATCGGCGGCAAGGCAGACGGCGTGAACGCCATTGAAATATGGAACGGCGATGCGCTTTCCGTCACCATTTTGCCCGACCGCGGAATGGATATATATTCCGTTCGCTACAACAATCACGAGATGGCATATCAGGCTCCCTCCGGCATCGTTCATCCCTCATTCTACAATGACGTCGGACCGAAGTGGCTCCGCACCTTCCAGGGCGGATTTTTGGCTACCTGCGGCGTTGAATGGATAGGCGGCGCCAACCCCGATATCGGCGAGGGACTCCACGGCAGACACAACCACACGCCGGCAGAGCAGGTATGCGTATCGGTCGATATCGAAAACGGCGAGCCCACGGCAACGATAAGCGGTGTCGTTCGCCACGCGCTTCTTTTCGGCGTTCGCTATACGCTCAAAAGAACTTACAAATTCAGAAGAGGAGAGAACTCCTTTACCTTCACCGACGAGATCACCAACAACGGCTTTACCGAAAAGCCCCTTTATTTGCTCTATCACTTCAACCTCGGCTATCCGCTCATTTCAGAAGATACCGAGCTTTTGATAAACTCAACGAACATCGAGCCCGCAAACGATTTTGCGGCGCCCCTTTTGCCCGATTGGAACAAGATGACCTCTCCCGAGCCCGATTATAAGCAGAGAAACTATTATCACTATCTAGAAAAAGATAAAGACGGCTATCGCCGCTATGCAATCAAGAATAACTCCATCGATACGGTAATGAACGTTTCGTTCCGTTCGCCGTTTATGGATAGGATCTTCCAGTGGAAGAACCTTGCGGCAGGCGACTACATCATGGGCCTTGAACCTACCGGTATGCACATCGGCTCAAAGGACGTAAACGAAGCACCTCATCTTATGCCGGACGAGACGCTCAAAAACGAATTCGAATTCCGTTTTGATCCTGCAAAATAATCAGCCAAACCCGATCGGAGGATTCTTTGATGGTTGTAACATTGAAACCCGGCGCCGACAGAGAAAAGGCGGATAAACTTTCCGATTTTCTTTCCTCTTACGGTGTAAAAGTTAATATGAACCACGGCGAAGATAACGACGTGCTTGTTTTGGTGGGCGACACTCACAAAATCGACATCGATCTTATCGAAAGCTTCGATATCGTCGCAAGCGCCGTGAGAATATCCGACCCTTGCGTGCTTTCGGGACGCAAAAACCACAAAGACGATACGATAATCGACGTCGGCGGCGTCAAAATGGGCGGCGGCAATTTCGTTACCATCGCGGGTCCTTGCACGGTCGAGAGCGAAGAACAGATAATCGGCATCGCAAAGCAGGTCAAGGCGGCAGGCGCCGACATTCTGCGCGGCGGAGCGTATAAGCCGCGCACGTCTCCCTATACTTTTTGCGGCTTGCGCAAAGAGGGCATCGAGATGCTCGTTTGCGCCAAGAGAGAAACAGGTATGCCGATAATTTCGGAAATTATGGATATATCTCATCTTGACGTTTTCGAAGACGTCGATATAATCCAGGTCGGTGCAAGAAATATGCAGAACTTTGAACTTCTGCACGAACTCGGCAAGCAAAAAAAGCCGGTGCTTTTGAAGCGCGGACTTTCAAGCACGCTCTCAGAACTTTTAATGAGCGCCGAGCACATAATGGCGGAGGGAAATCCCAACGTCATTTTGTGCGAGAGGGGCATACGCACCTTTGAAAACGCGACGCGAAACACCTGTGATATATCGGCGATACCGATGCTCCGCTCACTTTCGCATTTGCCCGTGATCGCCGATCCGAGCCACGCGTGCGGAATATCTGATCTTGTGATACCGCTGTCGCTTGCGTCCGTTGCCGCCGGGGCAGGCGGAATTATGGTCGAGGTGCATTCAAATCCCGAATGTGCGCTTTGCGACGGCAATCAGGCGCTTTTGCCCTCACAGTTCAAGACCCTCGTTTCAAAGATTTCCAAAATCAGAAAAGCTATTGAATAACGGAGAATGAGATGTTTGACATTATCGCAAAAAAGAGTGTGATCGACGGCTCGTTTTATGCACCGCCGTCAAAATCAGAGGCGCATCGCGCCTTGATTTGCGCCTCTTTATGCGATGATGCGACAAGAATATCGAATATCGGCACGTCGGATGATATAAAAGCGACCAAGTCGGTGCTTTGCGCTCTTTGCGCAAAAATTACCGAGGCCGATGAAAACGGAGAGAATAAAAGTGTGACGGCAGTCTTTTGCCGCGCGCAGAAAAAGGGCAGAGCGAGTGCTTGCGAATCGGCATCAACTCTGCGCTTTTTAATTCCCGTAGCGGCGGCGCTCGGGAGCGAATTCGAGTTTTTGCTCGAAGGCTCTCTTAAAAAAAGGCCGCTTGATAACTATCTTTGCGAACTTCATAGGCACGGTGTTTCTTTTGCAAGAAGCGAAAATTCATTATCCGTTTCCGGCAAGCTCTGCTCGGGCATTTATAATATCGATTCCGAAATATCCTCGCAGTACGTAAGCGGACTTTTGTTCGCTCTGCCGCTCCTTTCGGGAGATTCAGAAATACATACCGCAAAAACGGCAAATTCTTCGCCGTATATCGATATGACCGTCGATATTTTGGGCAAATTCGGCATCGTGATCGAAAAAACCGACCACGGATATTTTATAAAGGGCGATCAAAAATACAAATCTCCGAATACCATATCGGTCGGCGGCGATTATTCGGGCAGCACAAACCTTTTATCGCTCGGCATTGTCGATGACAACCGAGTGACGTGCAAAGGACTTTTCAAAAATTCCTTACAGGGGGATATCGCCGTACTTGACGTTTTAAGAAAATTCGGCGCTTCGGTCAGTGTTTTTGAAGACACAATCGAGGTTTGCCCGCATTTGCATCGCGGCATCGACATCGACGTATCAAAAACCCCCGACCTTGCGATGCTTTGTGCCGTTTTGGCGGCAACGGCAGAGGGAAAAAGCCGCATTGTCGGCACAAAAAGACTCAAATATAAAGAGAGCGACAGAGCGAAAAACATAGTTGATATGTTAAAACTGCTCGGCGCAGACATCACTCTTTGCGGCGATGAAATAGACGTTTGCGGAGTTCCCAAACTGCACGGCGGATGTGTCGATTCTTTCGGCGATCACCGACTTTTGATGGCGCTCGTTGTCGCCTCGCAGTTCGCCGACGGCGACGTAACGATAAAAAACGGCGACTGCATAACGAAATCTTATCCCGATTTCCTTTGCGATTTCTCGTCACTCGGCGGCGATTTTCTTGCAATAAAACGAAATGAGGGAACAGTATGAGTTCAATTTTCGGCAACAAACTTAAAATATCGATTTTCGGTCAATCTCACGGCGAGGCGATCGGTGTTATCATCGATTCTTTTCCTGCGGGAGTTAGCATTGACACGGCACGAATCGAGCAATTTTGCGCGCGCAGAGCGCCGGGTGGCGATTTGTCGAGCGAGCGATGCGAGAGCGACAAGGTGCATTTTTTATCGGGAATCGTCAACGGCAAGAGCTGCGGCGCTCCGATTTGCGTCGTTTTGGCAAATGAGGATGCAAGGCATGAAGATTATCCGAAAGAGCTTGATATCCCGCGTCCATCGCACGCCGATTATACCGCCCATATAAAATACGGCGGATATGAAGATCTGCGCGGCGGCGGACATCTTTCGGGCAGACTCACCGCCCCTCTTTGCGTGGCCGGCGCCATTTGTCTTGAGTACCTGTCAAGCTGCGGTACCGATATAGCCTCGCGCATCTTTTCGATAGGCAAGGTCTTTGACAAAGAGATAGATT
>JAGAFQ010000010.1 GCA_017612495.1 Clostridia bacterium | reverse complement strand
TTTGAAGAATTTGCGCCTGACATTGAATTTCTCCTTCGCTTATCAAAGAAATATAAGTAAATATATAATATTGTAACATAAAAGTTTTTTCTTTGCAACGAAAAAGCATACGGTTTTGATAAAAATACATATCTTTCGGCATCGGATGCGAAAAAATTGTCGCCGCATATAAAAAACGACCGCTTTTGCGGTCGCCTTTTACGTTATCGTGTTTTTAATCATAAAAGAATTCATATTCGGGCAGTGATCGCCACTCGTTACTCGATGTGACGATCTTAACGATCTTATCATGGACTTTCATAAACTTTTCGCCCATTTTGCCGTTCGGCTCATTTCCGAGAGTGACATCTTTGCAGGTGATGGTTTTGGCAGCGCTGTCGTTTCCCGTTTTGACCGTGAGGATAATCGTTCTTGACGGCGCGGAAGCCCCTATGAGCGGATCAAAGCTGTCGGGATAGGTTTCGGGCTGCATATCGCAGATCAAATCGTATATTTCCGCCTTTTGGAGATCGGACATATAAAATACGGTCGTAAAGTCTTTGACGTTCGTTGCGCAGTTTTGCTTTACAAGCGTGCCCGTTTTGCTGTCATAATATGAATCGCCGCCACAGCCCCACACAAGCGAGAAAGTGAAATCTTCGGGTACACATAGGCCGTAAACTTCCTCTTCGACATAGGGCTTTGCGGTTATCGTGACGTTTTTGTCGGGCATGGTGAAAGAATATTCCCAATACTTGTAATGCCCGGTATCGTCTTTGACGGCGGTATTTTTTATTTCTTCACCGTCAACGTACACGTGAATGCCTGCATCAAAAATTATATTTGTTTTGATCTTTACGACCTCGCCGACCTTTGCCGAGCGGGGAGTTGTGACAAAATCGTCTTTAAGTTGACCGAGATCGTATTTTATCGTTCGCGCGGAGCAGCCGAAAAGCGCAAAGACGGCAAGCAGCACGAGCGCGGCAAATATTAAAATCTTCGCGTTTTTTCTCATATAAGACCTCCCGAAAGCCGTCAGTCTGAAACGGCGATAAGTGAGTTCAGCGATTCAAGCTCGGTTTGCGAAACGTTCGATGTGCACAAAAGATATGAATCGCAATAGATGGCAACGTTGCCGTCTTCCGAAAACTCTATGGCGTAACCGCCGCCCGAAGAATCCTTGCTTGATATTTTTATGCAGTTTGCAAAAGTATCTGTAGTTTCCTGTTCTTTTGCTTCTTTTCCCGAAAAGATCTCGCAAAGCGTTTGCAAAGCCGACGGTGTTTCGCCGTCTGTCAGCGTTTTGAAGTTTTCGCCGCTTTTTGCGGTGATAACGAAATCGTCATTTACAAAATCGAACACGATATTGCCGTCGAGCTTTTCTATCGCCGCGGGGTTCGGAGCGTTATTTGCACAGTTCGGATCGCGGCTGCTTTTTTCACCGCCGTCTGTGTCGGTACTTTCCATGCTCGGCGCCAGAGAATAGACGCTTTGGATAGTGCCGCTTAACTCGTTGTCTTCACTTTCACAACCGTTGCTTTGCAGGTTTTCTCCGTCTTTGCGATCATTGTATTCGCTAGCATTCTGCGGCATAAGAGTGTCGTTTTTGCTGTAGTTTTCAAACACGGCAAAATAGGTCACTATGCCGGCACAAAGGATAAACGCCGCCGCATAGGAGAGTATGCGCACGAGCTTTTTATTGTTCGATGCCGACCGTTTCATAAACTCTTTTGAAAAATCGACGTCGCTTTCGTAAAGAGACGATAAGAGCAAATCTTTATATTCTTTGTCGTTCATTTCATCACCGCCGTTTCGTAGTTTTTGACGCAGTTTTTATAAAATAGTTTCGATAGGTAGCGTTTTCTCGATCTCCGCTTTGAGTTTTTCTCTTGCGCGAAAGAGCCGCGATTTTACCGCGCCCTCGCTTATTTGCAGTATTTTTGCGATGTTTTCATAGCTTTCGCCGTTTATATCGCGCAAAATGATTATCGTTTTTGCGTCGTCGGGCAGCGACATTATCGTGCGCCGCACCGCTTCGATCTTCATTTTTCTTATCGTCTCGTCTTCGGGGGAGATATCGTCGCTTTCAAGATCAAAGGGCTTGTCGTCTTCAAGCGAAGAGAGGGGCACATCGCGCTCAAATGAGCGCTTTTTCTTGCGGTAAAAATCGAGTATGCAGTTTTGCAAGACCGAATAGAGCCAGGTAGAAAACTTACATTCAAAGCGGAAAGAGGAAATTTTGCGGTATGCCTTAAAGAAGGTCTCCTGCGTGATATCCTCGGCATCCTCGCGGCATTTGAGTTTATACATCGCCGATGAGAAGATGAACGTGCGGTTTTCTTCGATCAGCGAGCAAAAAGCGGATTTATCGCCCTTTTGCGCGCGCAAAATAAGCTCTTTTTCATGATCCACCTAACTCACCTCCGCCAAAATGCTTGTAAAAAAAGTTTACCACATTGAAAATTAAATGTAAAGCGATCGGGAATATCATTTCCGAAAACTATTTATTTTTTTGTCGTTTTGTGGTAAAATATCTAAAAATATGTCGAAAAGGGGAGATTTAGGTATGGAAAAAATCAAGCGGTCCTTTTTGCATTTCGCAGAAGAAGCGGAATTTTTGTGCGTACTTATACTCGCCTTTTTCAAGACGTATTATCTTTACAAAGAAATACACATGGGCAGGCTGTGGGTCTTTTTCTCGTTTCTGACTCTTGCCATCCTTGCGCTTTTCTGGTTTTTGTCAAGGTTTTTTTGCAAGGCAAGACCGACGCTCCTCTTTGCCCTTTATGCCGTTTTATCGGTCATTCTTTTGATAGATTCGGTCTATTACGCCTATGTTTCAAAACTGCCGAGCGTCATTTCGTTAAAATATGCAAAGCAGTTAACCGACGTTTCAAATACCGTTTTATCGCTTGTGACGCCCGCGCGCCTTTTATACGTTGCCGATCTGCCCTTATGGCTCATATATTTTATCAACTTCAGAAAGAGCGAGGTAAAAAAGCCGAAAGGGAGCGGTTGGGGCTTTGCCCTCTATATTTTGCTTTCCTGCATTTTTATGGCGTCTTCGGCATTCTGTCTGCCTGATTTTAACGTAAAGTATTATAAAAACGAGATCTTTACATATCATACAAGCGATATCGCAAGTGTCGTTTTCGGCTCGTCGCTTCAATCGAGCGGAAAGGCGAACACGGGGCTTGACTATGAAAACATCGAAAAAAGCGAGCTTTGGGGCGTTTGCCGCGGCAGAAACGTGATCGTTATTCAAGTCGAGGCGATGCAGAATTTTGTCATCGGCAGAGAATATAACGGTCAGCAAATAACGCCGAACATCAACAGACTTTTGCAAAACGACTGCGCCTATTTTGACAACTACTATTATCAGATAGGCGGAGGCAACACCTCCGACGCCGAATTCACGGCGATGACCTCTCTCTACGCGCCCGAGAGCGAGGCGGCGTTTGAAAAATATACAGATAAAGAATTTTATGCTTTGCCGAAGCTCTTAAAAGACAACGGCTATTCCGCCGCCGTCGCGTTCCACGGCTATAAAAAGGATTTTTGGAACAGAGATGAGGCATATAAAACACTCGGCTTTGACAGATTTTATTCAGAAGAAGATTTTGATTCCGCCGACAGAATAAACCTCGGTGTATCGGATAAATCGTTTTTTGAGCAAACGGCAAATTATCTTTCGGGGTGCGATGAGCCGTTTTATGCTCACATAGTCACCCTCTCGAGCCACCACCCGTATAACTTGCCCAAAGACAAATGTACGCTTGAACTTTCGGGGCAGGATAAAAACACCCTTTACGGCGACTATTTGCAGAGTATGAGATACGTCGATGAGTCGATAGGCGAATTTTTGGAGGAGCTTGATTCTGTCGGTATTCTCGAAAATTCCGTCATCGCGATCTACGGCGACCATTTCGGTCTTCCCCATTATGATAAAGAAAGTTCTCAATTTATGATGAATTATTTGCAAAAAAGTTACGGCTTCGACGAAGTTTTCAATGTTCCGCTTATACTTTATGCGAAAAATTCGGGCATCGGCGGCAAAAAGATATCGACCTCGGGCGGACACATCGACTTTATGCCGACGCTTTTGCACCTTTGCGGCATCAAAAACGAAAAGGCGGTAATGTTCGGTCACGATCTGTTTTATGAGACCTCGGGCATCGTCTATGAACAGACGCATCTTTCGCGCGGCTCATTCATATCCGACGACGTTATTTTCTGGTATCCGACAAACGGCATTATATCCGAGTCGAGCACGTTTTTGAAAAAAACTCTTGAAATAGTTGACTCAAAAGTGTATTATGATATTGTAGAGGAAGCAAAAAATACGATAAATGAATGTGAATATATGATCGAAAATAATCTGGTCATTTTGACCGAAAAATAGAACAGGAGAGTATGCTATGTGCGGAATTATAGGCTATATCGGACAAAAAGATGCAAGAGAGGAATTGCTGTCGGGTCTTTATGCTCTTGAATACCGCGGCTACGATTCGTCGGGAATTGCGCTTGTCGCGCAGGGGGGCTTGGTGACGGTAAGAAAGAAAAAGGGACGCATCTCGGAGCTTGAAGCCCTTTTGAAATCCGATACCTCCGTCAAGAGAAGCGGCATCGGCATAGGCCATACGCGTTGGGCGACGCACGGCGCGCCGAACGACGCGAATTCCCATCCCCATCGCGGAAACGTGGGGCTTGTCACCGTCGTTCACAACGGCATTATCGAAAACTACGTCGAGCTTCGCGCCGAATGTATCGCGCGCGGCGAGGAATTTTCATCCGAGACCGACACGGAGGTTTTGGCGCATTTAATCGAATTTGAGTTTGAAAAAGACAGAAAAGATCCGCTCGGCGCGCTTCAAAGAGCCATCGCGAAAGCGCAGGGCTCCTGGGGACTTTGCGTTTTGTTCGAGGGATATCCACAAACGATCTTTGCCGCAAAGAAAGACAGTCCTTTGCTTATCGGCTTCGGCAAGGGAGAAAACTACGTTGCCTCCGACATCACGGCATTTTTATCTTCAACGCGTGAATATTTGCCGCTTTGTGACGGCGACTGCGCAGTAGTCAGCGCAGAAAACGTTGAAATTTACGACGCAAAGGGAACTTTGCAAAACAGAGAACATACCATAGCGCTTTGGGATAAAGACAGCGCGCAAAAGGGCGCATACGACTGCTTTATGAACAAAGAGATACACGAGCAGCCCGAAACGGTCAACAAGCTCTTAAAGGGCAGAACGAAAGATTCTTTGCCCGACTTTTCGGCTGACGGATTTGACGTATCGCGTCTTGCAAAGGCAGAGACTATTCACATAGTCGCCTGCGGATCGGCGATGCACTCCGCTCTTTACGGCAAGCACATAATCGAGGAATTGGCAAGAATTCCCGTCAAGGTCGAGGTCGCAAGCGAATTTCGCTATGAAAACCCGATAATGAAAGAAAACGATTTCGCTTTCGTCATCTCGCAGTCGGGCGAGACTGCCGATACCCTTGCCGCTTTGCGCCTCATAAAGCAAAGAGGCATACCGAATGCCGCCATCGTCAACGTTGCGGCATCGACGATAGCAAGAGAGGCTGACGGAGTTTTGCTTATCAAGGCAGGCCCCGAGATCGCCGTTGCTACCACAAAGGCATATACGTCGCAGTCGCTCATTTTGGCGCTTCTTGCCGTTGCCGTCGCCTATAAAAAAGGCACGATCAGCGATAAGTATGCGCGTGAGTTCACGCACAACATAACGACGTTTTCAGATTCGATATCCGAGATGCTCGAATCGACGAAAAAGCTCGAAAACATCGCAAAAAGACTTGAAAATCAGCACAGCGCGTTCTTTATCGGACGCGGACGCGACTATGCAACCATCTTTGAAGCATCGCTCAAACTGAAAGAGATAACGTATATCCACTCGGAGGCGTATGCCGCGGGCGAGCTCAAACACGGCACCATCTCTCTTGTCACCGATGACGTCAACGTCATTGCCTTTGCGACCGACAAAGATCTGTTCGACAAGACGCTTTCAAACATAAAAGAGGTCAAAGCCCGTCGCGGTTACGTTTTCCTTATCACGGGCAAGGATGGCGAATATCTTTCGCACTCCTGCGATGAGACCTTCGTTTTGCCGGAGGTCGACGACCATTTGGCGCCGCTTTTGGCAGTCATTTGCTGTCAGTATATCGCATATCTCACCTCAAAGGGTATGGGACTTGACGTAGATAAGCCCAGAAACCTTGCAAAGAGCGTAACGGTAGAATAAAACAAAACACGACCGCAAAATGACACGGGTGGATAAGGCAGTTTTTTGTAAAAAAGTACCTGCTGAGAAGGAACTTGAAAATCCTTTTCAGCAGGTTTTCTTTATTGCGCGTCTCATACCGATGCAAGCAGGGAAAATATCTATATTTTCCGAATGAAGTCGCTGACGCTAATGAAGTCACTCGCTTTGCTCGTTAATGAAGACGGTGCTTTGCACCTAATGAAGCGAAGACGCCCCCGTTTCTCCGCTCTCCCATTTTTATTCCTCCACCCGCGAAACGTCTTCATTCCTTCATTAGCCCATTAGGGCGTCTTCATTTTCGGCGCGTGACGGCAATGCTTCAAAAAAACATCCCTATCAGCACGCGCCGAAAGCGGTCGTTTTTTTATTTTCTTGTGCAGTTTTTACATGATGAGCAATCGCCGCAGCATTTGCCGTTTTTGCGGTTCTTGACAATGACGCAAACGGCCAATATGACGCAAACGGTGATGATGCCGATCAATATCCAATCAAGCGTTTTCATAAAATCAGCCCGCCTATATTATAGACCGAAAGCGCGGCAATATATGCAATGAGGCATTGCATTATGACGACAAAGACCGTTTTGGGCAGCGATTTGAGTTCTTTTTTTATCGTTGCGACGGCGGCGATGCAGGGGGTATAGAGCAGAGTGAATACCAAAAAGCTGACAGCCGAAAGCGTCGCGTTGCCCGAAAACGTGCCGAAGAATTCATAAAGCACGCCCGAGAGGGAGGAGGTGTTTGTCGAAAGCAGTACCGAGAGGGTAGAAACGACTGCCTCTTTTGCCGTGAAGCCCGATATCAGCGCGGTCGCTATGCGCCAATCGCCGAAGCCGAGAGGCACGAATATTTTTTCGAGCGAGCGGCCGATAAGCGCCAAAATACTGTCTTTGCTGCTTGCGGCGGTATTTAAGCGGATATCAAAGTTCTGCAAGAACCAAATAATTATCGTCGCTATGAAAATGACGGTGAATGCGCGCTGCAAAAAGTCTTTTGCCTTTTCCCAAAGCAGCAGCATAACGCTTTTGGGCGACGGTATGCGGTAGTTCGGCAGTTCCATAACGAAGGGCACGGGCTGACCGCGAAACGACGTCTTTTTGAGAATGAGCGCCGAAACGATGCCTAAAACTATGCCGAAGATATAGAGAGCAAACATCGTGAGCGCCGCGCGGTTTTTGAAGAAGGCGGCGGCAAAGACGGCATATATCGGGATTTTTGCCGAGCAGCTCATAAAGGGAGTCAAAAGAATGGTCATCTTTCTGTCGCGGTCGGAGGATACCGTTCTTGTCGCCATAATGGCAGGCACGGTACAGCCGAAACCGATAAGAAGCGGCACGAAGCTTCTGCCCGAAAGACCGAGCTTGCGAAGCGGCTTATCCATAACGAATGCCACACGCGCCATATAGCCCGTATCTTCGAGTATCGACAAAAAGAAGAAAAGCACGACGATTATGGGCAGGAACGAAAGCACACTGCCGACGCCTGCGAAAATGCCGTCGATAATGAGCGAATGCACGACGGGATTTATGCCGTAGGCGGTGAGCGCGTTATCTGCTATGTTCGTTACGGCGTCGATGCCGAGCGAAAGCAGGTTCGACAAAAATGCGCCGATGACGTTGAAGGTCAGATAGAAGATCAAGAGGATGATCGCCAAAAAGACGGGAACGGCGGTGTATTTACCCGTTAAGATCTTGTCGATCTTGACCGAGCGGCGATGCTCCGCGCTTTCGTGAGCCTTGATGACCGACTCCCTTACCACGCTTTCGATAAAGGTATAGCGCATATCTGCAAGCGCGGCGTTTCTGTCCATTCCGCACTCGTCTTCCATTTCGATGATACAATGCTCTAAAAGTTCAAGCTCGTTTTTGTCGAGACCGAGCATTTTTTCCATATCCGAATCGCCCTCGAGCAGTTTTGCCGTACAAAAACGCGAAGATACCGAGATGTTGTCGGCGTGGTCCTGTATCAAGTGGATGATGGCGTGTATGCAGCGGTGAACGGGCGATGAATCTTCGCAGAAATCGTGCACCGTGGGCAGAGTTTTGGTCTTTGCGACCTCGCACGCCTTTGTTATCAGTTCCGAAACGCCCTCGCCCTTTGAGGCGCTTATCGGTATGACGGGAATTCCCAGCGCGGCGCTCATCTTTTTGACATAGACGGTGCCTCCGTTGGCTCTTACCTCGTCCATCATATTGAGTGCCAAGACCATGGGAATTTTGAGTTCGAGCAGCTGCAGGGTGAGATATAAATTGCGCTCGATGTTGGTCGCATCGACGATGTTGATTATGCCGTCGGGGCGCTGATTGAGAATGAAATCGCGTGTGACGATCTCCTCTTGTGTATAGGGGCGAAGCGAATATATGCCGGGCAGATCGACCACCGAGCAGTTCTTTTGACCGCGTATCTCGCCTATCTTCTGATCGACGGTGACACCGGGAAAGTTGCCGACGTGCTGATTTGATCCGGTCAAGGCATTGAAGAGCGTAGTTTTGCCGCAGTTCTGATTGCCTGCAAGTGCGAAAATCATTTTTCTGCCTCCGAAGGTGTGACTTCAATGTGTTTTGCGTCGGCGATGCGCAGGGTGAGTTCATATCCGCGCACCATTATTTCAATGGGATCGCCCATCGGCGCAATCTTTTGCAGAGTAACCGTCGTTTTCGGTGTGATGCCCATATCCAAAAGGCGCAGGCGCAAAGCTCCGGCTCCGCCTACCGCCGTGACAACGGCGCTTTTGCCTATTTCAAGGTCGCTTAAATTCATAAAGACCTCCTGTGTGAGAGATATATTTACGGCATTATGTTAGCATAGGCTAACTGCATTGTCAAGAGTCAAAATATACAAATGCTTGATTTTTTTTTGCGCAAATGTTAGAATAATGGTATAAAATATTTCGGAGGTCGGGATATGAATTTGCAGGAATCGGGAGAAATGTATCTTGAAGCCATTTACGTGTTGGCGCAAAGTTCAGAGCGCGTGCGTTCGACCGACGTCGGAACATATCTCGGCTACTCGAAGCCGAGCGTCAGCAGGGCGGTCGGAATTTTGAAAAACGGCGGCTTTGTGAGCGTAGAAGAAGACGGCTCGCTCTCTCTTTTGCCGAAGGGATACGAGATAGCGAAAAAGATGTATGAGCGCCACACGGCACTTTCTGAATTTTTGCAAAAGCTCGGCGTGCCCAAAGATATTGCCGCGGCAGATGCCTGCAAGATAGAGCACGACATAAGCGACGTTTCGTTCGGCGCGATAATCGAGCATTATAAAAAGATGGAAAAATAACGAAGGGGGTGTTAAAAAACTCGTTTTTTAACACCCCCTCGCGGTTTCGGCGGTCGGGTGCCGCCGAAATCGCCGCGACATTGGACGGTTTTTGCCTTAAAAACACCCGATTTGCTCTTTTTCAAAGCAAAAACGGCGGCTGTTCAAGCCGCCGAGTCAAATTCGACGGGGTTGTTATAAAAGTCCGATGACTTTTTTAACAACCCCTTT
>JAGAFQ010000120.1 GCA_017612495.1 Clostridia bacterium | reverse complement strand
GTTTGATTCTGCCATTTCTGTTTCTCCTTAAAATATTGATTAAGATTCAAGTGTTGAGTGAAGCGCGCTGACTGCCGCGCTGAGTTGAGTATCCTCTGCGTCGGGGATGAGATAAATATTCATCGTCTTTGCCGATTCGGGCAATTCCGTTATGATATCGGGCGTTATGCCGATGCCGTCATAATTTTCGGAATACGGTGGCAAATAGGTGTGCGTGGTTATATTGACTGCCGAGTTATCGGGCAAAAGGAGTGTTGATTGAGCACATCCCTTGCCGTATGTCGTAACGCCGACGACGGTCGCTTTTTGATAATCTGAAAGTGCCTTTGCAAACAGTTCTGCCGCGGATGCGGTATGTTCGTTCACGACGACCGCCATGGGCATCGAAACTTCGTTTGCATCGGAATAAAATTTGTCTGTCTCTTTGCCGTCTTTATCAAGAAGCGTCACGATGGGGCCCTCCGGCAAGAGATAATCAAGCGTTTTGACAACACCGTCAAGGTCGCCGCCGAGATTTGAGCGCACGTCAAAGACTATTTTGGAAGCTCCCTGCGCTTTGAGCGACAAGATCGCGTTTTCAACGCCCATTGACGTCGTTTTGGTAAACTCGACTATTCTTATTACACCGGTTTCATCATCGTACATACGGTGATCGACCGTGTTTTCGCTTATCGTATCGCGTATGATCGAAAGCGAAAGTTCCTGCACGGGTGACGTTCCGCGCATTATCGTGAGCTTGACGGGAGTTCCCTTTTCGCCTTTTATTGCGGCAAGAGCGCCGTAGTAGCCGAGATCTGAAACGGTATTTCCGTCAACGGCATAGATGTAATCTCCCGGCAAAATTCCGCTTTTTTCAGCCGGAGAATCGGGATATACGGTATAGATGTTCATGACCTCTGCTATGTTGTCGTATATCACGCGCACACCGATGCCGACGGTCTCGCCGTTCATTTTTTTCAAATATTCGTTATATTCTTCGGCGCTCATATAGGTCGCATATTTATCGCCCGTGCCGGATATATAGCCTTTTATCGTGCCGTCGGAGGCGGCAGTATTATCGAGCTTGCCGATATAGCGCTGCTCAAAAAGGCTTCTGACGCTTTCGAGCTTTTCATATTGACCCTGGTTTTCATTCAGTTTATCAAGCTTTTTGTCATACTGTTTTGACACCGCGACAAACGTCAGCTGAAACGTGATGAAGATCGCGAACATCAAAAGGATGAGCACCGCACCGATCGAAAGTTTTAATCTTTTCATTGTATCTCCGTTTTTGAAATATTACGAGTAATACCATCCGTTCGGAGGCGTTACGTAGTTCATCGGATCCATTCTTTCACCGTTGACACGCACCTCAAAGTGACAGTGTGAGCCGTAGGAGTTGCCGGTGTTGCCCGCGTGGGCTATGACCTGTCCCTGCGACACGACGTCGCCGACCGACACCAAAAGTTCGGAATTGTGCGCATAAAGCGTGGAATATCCGCCGCCGTGGTTTATCAAAACGTAGTTGCCGTAGCTGTAATGATATTCTGCAACGACGACCGTTCCGCTGTTTGAAGCCATAACTTTTTCGCCCGTGGGGCAAGGAATGTCGATACCGCCGTGCTTATCGTTGACACCGTTTAACACTCTCCAACCGAATTTGGATGAAATGCGTTTGTATGAAACGGGAACGGGCCAGTTGAACTGGCCGCCGACGTAAGAGGCGCTCTCTTTAGCCGCCAGATCGCGGAGCATCTGTTCGAGCTTTGCGTTTATCTCCGCCTCTGCCGCTTGAGCCTCTTTTATGAGCCTTGTCTGCATTGCCATATTCGACCGGATATCGGCAATATAGCTTTCAAGATCTGCCTTTGCTTTGACGAGCGAAGCCTCCTGCTCTTTTGCTTCAAGGTTCTTTTGCTCTGTCGATCTCTTCAAGTCCTGAAGCTCCGCCTTGCTCTGTTCGAGTTCTTTTCTCTGCTCGGTGAGCTTTTTTACCACGTTTTTGTCATAGTCGAGAAGCGAGCCGACTATATCCATTCTCGAAAGAAAATCAGAAAAACTGTCGGCTGATAAAACGAGTTCGGCATAGCTGACGAGTCCCTCTTCATAAGAAGATCTGACTCTCATTCTGAACTGTTCATAGGTCTTATCGGTCTGCGCCTGCGTAGTTTTTATCTGTGCTTCGGTATTGACTATCTGCTTTTCATAATCTTCAATCAAAGATTGTAACATGGCGACTTCTTTTGTGAGTGTCGAAATCTGCGTATCCATCGCCGCTTTTTTCTGAAGCATGGAGGCTTGGTCGGATTGCAGGTTCGCAAGTGCGTTCTGCGCCTCTTTGCGCTGCTTGGTGATCCTTGCAAGCTCGTCTTCTTTTTGCTGTATCGCCTTTTTGTCTTCGGCGATAGTCGAAGCCGAGACGCTTTTAATATCGCTCGGCGCGAAAATGAACGCGCAAGCGCACATGATGATCGCCAAAACGAACGCTGTCGAACGGGTAAATATTCTTTTCTTTTTCATATTCACATATCCCCCTTGATATCCGATCATTTGCGCGAGAATTTACGAAGTGAAATAAGACTGCCGAAAAGTCCCGTGAGAACGCCTATTCCGACGAATGCGATGAGAACTTTGAGGTATATATCGGCAAAAGGCACGATGTAGAGCCATTTATATCCGTTGCTTATCATGACCTCGATATAGTTGTAAAGATACCACTGGATGCCGAACGCAAGGATCGATGCGAAAAGTCCGATCAAAATGCCCTCGACCCAGAACGGTGTCATCATAAATCGGTTTGTTGCGCCCACGTAACGCATGACCGTTATCTCTTTGCTTCTTGATTGAACGGTCGCTCTTATCGCGTTTATGATGATGAAGACGCTGACGACGAAGAGGACTGCCAAGAAGCCTATAAACACGCGCATAACACCGTTTTTCACGTTTTCGATGTCACTTGCGATATCGCTTCTGTTCGAGACCTTTTTGACTCCGTCGATATGTTCGAGTTCATATACGAGAGTGGAAACGCCCGCAAGAGAGGCATATCTCACTCTGAAAATATCAGGCAGAGGATTATCTTTATCGAGCAGATCGAGCACGTCGGAATATTCGCCGTAACGGTTTTTCTCCTGCTCGAGCGCTTCCTCTTTGGATGTGAAGGTTATGCTTTCGATATTGTCAAGCGCAAGTATGGTATCTTCGATCTCTGAAACCTTGGCATCGTCGCAGTCATAATCGACGATAACGACGATCTCGTTCAAAAGAGCGATCTTATCAAGGTTTATGTTGATGTTATAAAGGAGTCCCGAAAAGCTGCCGAGCACAACGAGACAAGCCATCAAAACGGCTATCGCGGCAACGCTCAAAACGCCGTTTCTGAAAAGTCCTTTTGCACCTTGTCCGACAAGGTAGCCCACATTAAAGCGACTCATTTGCAAGACCCCCCTTCGTATCGTCAACGATTCTGCCCTTATCAAGGGTGATCACGCGCTTTTTAAGGTAATTTACAAGTCCGCGCTCGTGAGTTATGACGATGACGGTCTTGCCGAGTTTATTGAATTTCAAAAGCAAATTCATCATTTCAAAAGTCATTTCGGGGTCTATATTTGCGGTGGGCTCATCGGCGATGATGATGTCGGGGTTATTCGCTATCGCTCTTGCAAACGAGACTCTTTGCTGTTCGCCGCCCGAAAGTTCGGTGGGAAAAGATTTATATTTCGCCGACAGATCGACGCTCTTCAAAATAGCGGGGACTCTGACGCGGATAAGGCTTGACGGTGCGCCGATGGCACGCATGGCGAACGAAACGTTTTCATATACCGTTTTATGGTCAAAAAGCTTGAAATCCTGGAACACGACACCGAGTTTGCGGCGATAGTAAGGGATCTTGCGGTTTCTGATCGTCGAAAGATCGTAGTCGCCTACGCGTATCGTGCCGTCGGTCGCTTTTTCTTCGCGCAAAAGCAAGTGGAGCAAAGTCGATTTGCCTGCGCCCGATGCGCCCACGATGAAGACGAATTCGCCCTCGTCGATTTTAAGCGACACGTCGGATAATGCCTCTGTGCCGTTGGGATATACCATTCTTACATTTTCAAATTCTATCATAAAGCACCTTTATACAATCAGAATTTTGAGGGTTTTGCCATCAAATAGCGCTTTACCATGAGCGCGACCTTGAACGTCACGGCATTTTCAAATTCCCTCAAATCAAGTCCCGTGACCTTGCGTATCTTTTCAAGTCGGTAAACGAGCGTGTTTCTGTGAACGAAAAGCTTTCGCGACGTTTCCGATACGTTCAGGTTGTTCTCGAAAAAGCACTGTATGGTCGAGAGAGTTTCCTGGTCGAGAGATTCAAGCGCTCCGGGACGCAATACCTCCGATAAGAACATCTCGCAAAGCGTTGTGGGAAGCTGATATATGAGTCTTGCGATGCCGAGATTTTTATAGCTTATTATGTTCTTTGTCATATCGAAGACTTTGCCGACCTCGATGGCGATCTGTGCCTCTTTATATGAGCGGGCAAGATCTTTTATGTTTTCAACAGCGGTGCCAATGCCGATAGTGACCTTCGCATAAAACTCGCTTGTTAAAGTGTCGGCAATGCTTTTTGCCACGTTTTCCATCTCGCGCGCGTCAAAGCCGGCATCGACCTCTCTTACCAAGACGATATCCTGCTCGCCGACGCTTATCACGTAATCTTTGTTCTTGTCGGGGAACATCGTCTGAATGGCTTCAAACGGGATAACGTCGCTCTGCGATTGGAATTTGATGAGCATGACCATTCTTGAGACGTCGGTATCGAAGTGAAGTTCCTTTGACTTGATATAAATATCTCCCGGCAGAATATTGTCGAGAATTATATTTTTGATGAACGAGCCTTTATCATATTTTTCGTCGTGCAGATTTTTCACCTGTCCAAGCGATATGGAAATGAGCGTAGATAACTGATCGGCAGTTCTGTCTTCGCCCTCGACGAATACCACGTATTCGTTCTTATTTACGGCATCGATGGCTCTGTATGTATAGCCGCCCGAAATCACGGTTTCGGCGCTGTATAAGAGTTCCTCTTTGATGCCGTGCTTTGTTTCGCCTATTTTGGAAAGTTCGCTGCAAGCGATGACGATGCCGTTTTCATCGATGACACCGATTATACGGTCAACGGCAGGCTTCATTTGATGAATTATTCCCTGAAACAACCTGTTAGACATAATAGCCCTCCGATTTTATCGAACACAAAATTTTGTCGTTTGATGTTTAGTCATTTTGCTAAATAGTATTTGTGTAATTTTACTATATTTTACACGATATTTTGTCTAAATTCAATATCTTTTTATAAAAAAACACAAAAAAGCGACAAAAAAGGCTATGTTTTTTGTAGAAATTGGGCAAAGAGCATGTAAATAAATGATAAAGAGCAAAAATATGACTATTTTTGCTCTTTATGTCAATATTCAATTAGTCGATTCACATAGCTCTTACGGCATTGATGATTCCCAAAACGAGATATGAAATGCCGAAAGCTATGAGAGCATATATCCAAAGGTTGAAATTCACGAGTATCAGGACCGAAGCGGCGATCGACACTGCCGAAAGGATGAAAACGGCGACGGCATCAAACACGGTGATGCATTTTTTCTTTTTGCTTTTTTTTGCAAGTGCGAAGATCGCCGAAACGATGAACGCTGCGGGAAGCAAAAATGCGGCGATGCGCAAAGCAGATTGCATGACGAGCCAAACGGTCTTGGCAAAGCCCAAAACGAAGCCGACGTATATTATAAGCGCTTCGATCTCCGCAAAAGCGGTGATGATAAAGAAGGTCTTGCCGTATATGTTCTTTGCGCAGTATAAAATGAACAGCGCGATGGCGATCATTATGTTCCAAAGATATGCGTTATCGACAACGAAATAGAGCGCGCTTGCGAAGACAAAATAGGCAGAAACGGCGACTAAATGCACCGGGCGCACTACTTTCAGATCGTCTTTCGGATATTTCTTG
>JAGAFQ010000119.1 GCA_017612495.1 Clostridia bacterium | reverse complement strand
ATTTTATTGTCAATTGTAAAACTTCGTTTTACAATTGGAACTCGCGCATATCGCCGCCCCAAAAACTGAATTTCGGGGCTCCCCTCGGCGCGAGAGCTCGCTCTGCTCGCCAAAAAGGAGTTTTTACGGCGGCAGAGCCGCAATAAAAACGGATTTCATTCAATATTTGCTTTTTCAAAACAGTTTTGCAATTGACTGATAATTTCAGAATGAAAACACGGGATAGCCGTCCTTTCCTCTTGTAAATATCGCAAAAGCGAAAAATTGCGGTATTAACAAGAAGAAAGGACCGATGAGGTCCTTTCCCCGTGTCAAATATAATTATTCGAAATCAATAGTTACGTTGGTGTAACCGTTGTCTGCGATCCAAGCGTTGAGCCAATCAACGTTGTTTGCGTCAGCAGGAGTATCTGCTGCGGGAACGACTGTGCCGGCTTTGATAGCATCGTTAAGGGTGTTGTATTCGTCAAGAGTCCATACCTTGAGTGTATCTGCGAACGTAGCGGTAGGAATACCGGTAGCGTTGTCGGAAGCACCGAGGTTGATAGATCCGCCGAGAGATTCCCATTCGCCTGCATAGAGTTTGCCGAGAACGTACTGAACAGACTCGGAAAGACCCTTGATAGCGGATGTGATAACTCTGTCGGATTCAAATGACTGGTCAACGTCAACGCCGATGATCTTAGCGTTTTCAAAGGTAGCTGCTGCTGCCTTTACGGAGTCGAACATCGAGCCGCCGCAAACGAATACGACCTCAGTACCGGTCTGATACCAGCCGGAGATCTGAGTCTGGAGAGCGTCGGAAGCCGAGAAGCTTGCGCCGTTCTGGAATGAGAACTTGATGGAGATCTCTTTGTTGAGTTTTTTAGCAGCTGCTGCTGCGCCCTGAACAAAACCGAAACCGTATCTGTTACAAGCGGGGTTGGATCCGCCGCCGCCACCGCTATAACCGAGTTTGGTATAACCTTCAACAACTGCGGCATAACCTGCGAGGTAACCGGATTCCTGTTCCTTATAAGAAACGCCTACAACGTTTGCGATGCCGAGATCCCAACCGTCGATGAATATGAACTTAACATCGGGATTTTCAGCAGCTACCGTCTTGATGGCGGTTTCCTGAAGGAAGCCGGGAGTAACGATGACCTTTGCACCGTTGTTGACTGCCTGCTTCATAGCGGCAACGCGGTCTTCATCGGTAGCATCGGAGCCGTTGGCAGGCTGATAGTACTTATAGGTTTTGTTGTTTGCTTCGGCATAAGCCTTGGCACCTTCGTAAGTTCCCTGGTTGAAGCCCTTATCCATAAGTTGTCCGACGTCGGTCACGACGGCGATCTCATAGGTCTGGGGCTCTTTTTGGGGCTCATCTTCGGTCTTTTGACAACCGGCCATTACAAATACACTTACGAGCATTGTAAGGCAAAGAACGAGACTTAAAATCTTTTTCATATAAACCCTCTCTGTTTTGTGGGAAAACACCCACTTTATTATGATATTTCAAGGAAAAATCTTCCTTGATTTATCTGCATATATTATACACATTTATTAACAAAATGTCAACAAATTTTGTGCAAATACAGCAAAAGGGACGGCGCAAAAACGTCGTCCCCGATGTGGTCTTGAAAGGCAACATTTCAAAGCTCTTCTTTTGAAAAGGAAAAAGGCAATAATTCCGCAAGAGTATACGTGCGAATGTCGTCTGACGTTCCGAGTAAGATTTTGAAATCGGGTGTGCAGAATTCGCACATCACCTGACGGCATACGCCGCAAGGTGTGCATTCGCGGCTTTGCTCATTATGTCTGCCGCCGCATACGGCGATCTTTTCAAAATCGCGCTTCCCCTCGCTGACCGCCTTGAATATCGCGGTGCGCTCGGCGCAGTTCGTCGGCGAAAAGGTCGAACATTCGATATTGCAGCCGGTATAGACACATCCGTCACGGCAAAGAAGCGCCGCGCCGACGGAATATCCCGAATAAGGTGAATAAGACTTCTCTCTTGCGCTTTCGGCAAGTTTCATAAGTTCGTAATCACTCATAACGATCTGCTCACTTTCGTAAAAATCAATTAAGTTTATCGAGTTTCACGGCTGTGTTGAGCGCAAGCTCCATCATCTGCGTGAACGAGGTCTGTCTTTCTTCTGACGTTGTGGCTTCGCCCGTCAGTATATGATCGGATATGGTGCATATCGCAAGTGCGTTTTTGCCGAGTCTTGCCGCGTTCATATAAAGAGCCGCCGCTTCCATCTCGATAGCCATAACGCCCATCTTGCCCCAGGCATTGGCGGGCTTGAAATTGTCGGCAAGTCCTTCAAGGTCGTCATAGAACGTATCGGATGACAAAATGTTGCCCACATGATATTTTGCCCCCATTTCGTCTGCGCATTCGGTGCAGGCTTTGAGCATCTTATAACTGCATATCGCCGAAAACGTGCCGGGCAAACGGTATTGATTTGCAAAATTCGAATTTGTTGATGCGCCCATCGCCATAACGATATCGCGCACTTTGATATTTTTGTTTATCGCTCCGGCAGAGCCTATACGCATAATGTTTTCCACTCCGAAAACGGTATAGAGCTCATAAGAATAGATGCCGATAGACGGCATACCCATTCCGCTTGCCATGACCGAAACGGGCACTCCGTGATATGTGCCGGTATAGCCCTGAACGCCGCGCACATTGTTGACAAGGCGCGGATCTTCAAGGTAATTTTCGGCAATGAACTTTGCGCGCAAAGGGTCGCCGGGCATTAAAACCGTCTTTGCGAAATCTTTTGGGGCAGCGTTGATGTGAGGTGTCGGATAGTTTGCCATTATGATTCTCCTTTATTATCAGACTTGTGTTTTGACGATTTTGACGATGCGGCTCGTGCCGAGTCTTTCGGCGCCGAGATCAATAAAGTCTTCGGCATCTTCTATTGACGAAATGCCTCCGGCGGCTTTGATCTTGATGCCGCGAACGTGCTTTGCAAAGAGAGCTACGTCTTCTTTGGTGGCACCGCCCTTTGAAAATCCCGTCGAGGTCTTTATAAAGTCTGCGCCGGAATTTGAAACGATCTCGCACATTTTTATTTTTTCTTCATCGGTCAAAAGGCAGGTTTCGATAATGACCTTCAAAAGCTTGCCGCGGCACGCTTCTTTGACAAGGGAGATCTCCGAGAGAAGGTCGTCGTATTTTTTATCTTTTACCCAGCCGATATTGATGACCATATCGACCTCATCTGCTCCGTTTTCAACAGCGTCAGATGCCTCGAAGCATTTTGTCTTAGTGGTGGAATATCCGTTGGGAAAACCGATGACGGTGCATATCGCAAGCTTATCTTTTACATATTCCTTTGCCTGCTTGACGTAAGATGCCGGAATGCAAACGGAAGCGGTCTTATATTTCATACCGTCATCGCAGATCGCACGGATCTGTTCCCACGTCGCATCCTGCGCCAAAAGAGTATGATCCACCTTTGAAAGTATTTCTTCGATTTTCATTTTTATTCCCTGCTTTCTTCTTGCATTTTTATTTGCATTTTATAACATTTGTGGCACATACCCACATATTTGTCGTTACTGCCCAAAACGACCTGCTCGCCCGTTGTGACGATATTGCCGTTTTCGTCTATTCTGGCATTGACCGTTGCCT